>CALHVG010000084.1 GCA_938039145.1 uncultured Treponema sp. | reverse complement strand
CCCCCCGAATTCTGACATCAGAATAGGAACGTCAGGCGGGGCTTTCCGCTCATTCAGCAAAATACTTTTCATTTCTTCAGGTTCTCCATAAACACATTTTTTCCGCAAGCTTTATAAAAGCGATAGTCGTTCCCGTATCAGGGAACGTCCCGTTACCTAATACAGGAACGAGTGCTTATTGTATGCGGTAACTTAGAGACACCTGATAAAATAATCGGGCGTTACCGCACGCGGTAAGCCGGGGTTACCTGATAAGGTAATCCCCGGTTACTGCATAAGGTAAGTCAGGCTTACCGCATAGGGTAAGTCACACTTACCCTATAAGGGAGAAGAGCGCTCCCCGGTAAGGAAGGACGGTCTTCCCTTATAAGGGAGCGGTGCTCTCCCCGGTAAGGGAGCACAGTACTACCTTATTAGGTTCGGCGGTCGTAGAACATAAACTACGTCGGGCGTAGAGCATAGTCTTCGACAGTCGTAGACCGTAATCTACGTCAGGCGTAGAGCATAATCTACGTCGGACGTAGTAAGTAATGTTCGTCACTCGTAGCTTAGAAGGTCGGCAGGGCGGAACCGAGTTCCCTTTTAAATAATAAAACCATAAACAGAATCCATATTAAGGAGATTTTCATGAACCAAACAAAACGCTTTTCATTGCGTAACAAACTGATGATTGTATTCGGCGTGCTTATTCTTGCAGCATGTACGACACTTGGAGTTTTAGCCGTGCGAACCGCGCGCAAAGCGGTAACCGAAAAGGTTGAGGCGCACTTAATTGATAAAGCGGACGATGTTTCCGAAGTTGTTGACGGGCGCATTGGCGCAATGTTCCAATTTTTGGAAGGGCTTGCGAGAATGCCGGTATTCAGGGATACGCAGGCTTCGTATCAGGAAAAGACTGCGCTGCTTAAATCGGAAGTTGCTTTTAACAAAAATCTGCATACGGCTGCCATAAGCGACACAAAAGGTTTTATGTATACGCTTGATAATCAAAGATTGAAGTCTGACGACCGCGATTGGTTCCATTCGGCTTTGCAGGGTAAGCGCTTTGCAACCGAACCGTATCTGTCCCGAAGCGACAATCAGGTAATACAGACATTTGCCGTTCCTATTTATGACGACAATAAGCAGATAATCGGTATTTTGGCTGCGGCGACGCTTGCGCAATGGCTTTCCAATCAAATTGCCGATATTGTAGTCGGAACCACGGGAGCTTGTTATATAGCAGGCGTGGAAGGAACAATAATCGCGGATAGGGATAAAAGTTTGGTTGATAACAGAACCAACGTTATTAACAGTGCAAAACAGGACGCGACATTTGCTTCCGTTGCAAAGTTTTTATCACGAGCAATAGAATCGGATAAAAGCGAGGTGGGCTATTAAAATTATAAGGGGAATTCTTATATTGCCTCTTACGCAACGATAAGAACCACCGATTGGAAAGTAGTTATTCGAGCTCCTGTAAAAGAGTTTATGGGTACTATAAATGCACTTCGCCTTTCGATGATTGGTATAGGCGCAATTATCCTGGTGATTGCGCTAACCATTGTCTTCTTTGTTGCACTGGCAATGGTAAAGCCCGTAAATATCGTAGTCAGTGCACTTAAAGACATCGCGCAGGGCGAAGGTGATTTGACGGTTCGCCTTCCCGTCACGGGCAACGACGAAATCACGGACTTGTCGGAGTACTTTAACGAAACCATTGCGAAAATCGGTTCGTCTATAAACTCAGTCGGCAAAAGCTCCAATATTATGCAATCAATCGGCGACGAGCTTTCAAGCAACATGACGGAGACCGCCAGTGCAATCAATGAAATATCGGCGAATATTGACGGAGTAAAGCAGCAGGCGCTGAACCAAGCCGCCAGCGTTACGGAAACTTCAAGCACGGTGGAAGAGATTATCAGAACTATCGAACAGTTGAACGGCAGCATAGAGACGCAGGCGGCAAGCGTTACGCAGTCGTCGGCAAGCATAGAGGAAATGGTTGCGAACATTGCCTCGATAACGCAGTCGCTTGAAAAGAGCGACAACATGGTGCGCCAACTTTCTACAGCGACATCCGAGGGTAAGACTACGCTTGTTACGTCAAATGCCGTAACGCAGAAGATTGCTGACGAGTCCGGCGGCTTGATAGAAGCGTCAAGCGTGATTCAGAATATCGCTTCGCAGACGAACCTGCTTGCAATGAACGCCGCAATTGAGGCGGCACACGCCGGCGAAAGCGGCAAGGGATTCGCTGTAGTTGCGGACGAAATCAGAAAGCTTGCCGAAGAATCGAGTGTTCAGGGAAAAACTATTACCGACACGCTCAAAAACCTTAGCGATGACATTAGAGGGCTTGCAGAGAGTTCTAAAATCGTGGAAG
>CALHVG010000083.1 GCA_938039145.1 uncultured Treponema sp. | reverse complement strand
GATTTCCCGAGTAAGCACTCCTTGTTCCATTCAGTATAACTTTTTCTTACACAACAGAACGTCTCATAAAGCACGCACAGGGCGGATTTTCCGTTCCCGTGCGTTTTTCATGCCTCTTGCGGAAAACGCTCCGCAGGCAGGTAAATAAAAAAAACTGGAGGAAATATGCTCAAGTATTCTTTGCGGGAGAACCTTCTTACCCCCGCGCCCGACGACTACATGGCACAGGTCACCGACACCCGTTCGTATTCGCTCGAAGAAATCATCGACCTGATGATGGACAAAGGCACCACGCTCACCCGCGCTGACGTGGCGGCGGTGTTGCAGGTCTACGGCGAGGTCTGCTCGTCTATCGTGGCTGACGGCTCTGCGCTCAACACTCCGCTCATGAACACCGCTTTAAGCGTATCGGGTGTTTTCAACGGAGCGAACGACAGCTTCGACAGGAAGCGGCATGCGGTCAACCTGAACATGACGGCGGGTACGCTCCTTCGAGACGCTGTAGCCAAGGTAAAATGCGAAAAGACCGAGGGCGCAAGCACAGACCCGTACATCACCGAGGTTGCCGACATAGTTTCCGGCAAGGTGAACGAGGTTTTGACCAAAGGCGGCGTCGTGCAGCTTACAGGAAGCCGCCTCAAGTTCGACCAGAAGGACGAGGCGCAGGGCATCTTCTTTGTCCCGGAAACGGGAAACCCCGTCCGTGCCTCCGTCATCGCCGAAAACAAGCCCGCCCGGCTCATGGCGATAATCCCTGACCTTGCGGCGGGAACGTACTATGTGGAGGTAAGAACGAAGGCTTCCGGCGGCGGAAAACCCCTTAAAGCCGTAAAAACCGGACGCTGTGCGAAACCGCTTGCGGTCACGCCGTAAGACACGGGCGCATAGGTCCGCACCGTAGGGGTACGTAGCCCCGTGAGGCATGGGGGCATAAGCCCATGCCTTATGGGTGCATAGCCCCGTGAAGTACGGGTGCATACACCCACGAACCATGGGCGCATACACCGGGGTTCTTAGGGTGAAACCCTAAGACGTTCTTTTTCTTTTAGGGGGTCGTAGGGGGAGATTTTCTTTTTACCGGAAAAAAAAACTCCCCCTGCAAAAAACACATTTATGGAGATTAAAATGAAAAACCGATTTTCGATAAAACTTAAACTGCTGGTAATTTTTGGACTCTTGGTTGCTCTTTCTGTCCTTATACTTGGGATTTTTGCTATGCAGTTCGCAAAAAAAGCCGTCACGGAAAAGGTAGAAGTGCAGCTTATCGACAAAGCCAGCGACACGGCGGAGATTATCGACGGGCGAATAGAAGCGTTCGCCCAGTTTCTTGACGGCATTGCACGTATGCCTGCATTCAGAGACCCTTCTTCATCGTATGCGGAAAAAAGTAGGCTTTTGGACAAGGAAGCGGCGTTCAATCAAACCATTTTGCAGCTTAATATTTCAGACCGCCAAGGATTTTTGCACTTGAGCGACGGAAGCACCATCGATATCCGCTCTCTTGGGTGGTACAAAAATTCCGACGGCGGAAAAGATTATGTTTCCGAACCCTTTATGTCGCCGATTCTGCACACATTGGTTATAGCGGTCATCACCCCGATTATGGACGACAACAACAACCATGTTTCTTCTCTGGTCGCTCTTATTTCAGGCGACTGGCTTTCGGATCAAATCGATGACATTGTTGTCGGACAAACGGGCTACTGCTATATTTTAGGACTTACAGGAACCACCATTGCAACAAAAGACTTTGCCAGGGTTGAAAAAATGGAAAATGTAGTAAAGATGGCAGAGAGCGATGCAAGTCTAAAATCCCTTGCCGCCTTTGAAAAAAATGCAGTCGACTCTGACGTGTCTTCCATCGGCTATTACCATTACACCGGAATGAATAAAATCGCTTCTTATGCGACTATAAAATCCACGGACTGGACAGTCGTTATTTCCGCTCCCGTCAATGAGTTCATGGGAACTGTAAACACACTGCGTGCCTCTATGTACATAATCGGCATCATTATTTTGGCAATTGCCCTAGTGATTGTGTTTTTCACGGCGACAGCAATGGTGAAACCCATCGGCGTTACGGTGGAAGCCCTGCGGAACATTGCCCAAGGCGACGGAGATTTGACGGTTCGCCTTCCCATACACGGGAACGACGAGGTAACCGATTTGTCCGAATACTTCAACGAGACGATTGCAAAAATCGGCTCGTCTATAAAGACTGTCGGGGCAAGTTCCAACGTCATGCAGTCAATCGGCGACGAATTGTCGAGCAACATGACAGAGACAGCGAGCGCAATCAACGAAATAACGGCGAACATCGATGGTGTGAAGCAGCAGACCATGAACCAAGCTGCAAGCGTAACCGAGACTTCCAGCACCGTGGAAGAAATCATCCGCACGATAGAACAACTGAACGGAAGCATCGAAACGCAGGCGGCGAGCGTAACGCAGTCCTCCGCCTCGATAGAGGAGATGGTTGCAAACATTGCATCGATAACGCAATCGTTGGAAAAGAGCGACAACATGGTTCGCTTGCTTTCCACTGCGACTTCCGAGGGCAAAACGACGCTTGTTACATCAAACACCGTAACGCAGAAAATAGCCGATGAGAGTGGCGGCCTTATAGAAGCCTCAAGTGTGATTCAGAACATCGCTTCGCAGACGAACCTTTTGGCAATGAATGCCGCAATCGAAGCGGCGCACGCAGGTGAAAGCGGAAAAGGCTTCGCCGTGGTCGCCGACGAAATCCGCAAGTTGGCGGAAGAATCCAGCGTTCAGGGAAAGACCATCACCGACACGCTCAAAAACCTTAGCGATGACATTCGGGGGCTTGCCGAAAGCTCTAAAATCGTGGAGGAGAAGTTCAATGCGATTTTCCAGCTGGCGGAGAACGTGCGGGGAATGAGTGCCGAACTGACTTCTGCCATGCGAGAGCAGGAAAACGGAAGCCGCGAAGTGCTTGCCGCAATCAAGAATATCAATTCGGTTACTGTTGAAGTAAAGAACGGCTCTGAGGAGATGCTTATCGGCGGCAAAGGTGTTGCAAACGAGATGCAGAAACTCGACAGTTTGACGGCGGTCATCAAGGATTCGATGAACGAGATGTCAGCCGGGGTGTCGCAGATAAACAACGCCGTAAACGAAGTGAACGAACTCGCCTTGAAGAACAAGCAGAGTATCGAGGGACTTGCCGGGGAAGTGAGAAAGTTTAAAGTATAATTGTATAAAGGGAGGGAGAGGAAACCCTCGGCAGGGCGGGCGGTGTGGGAAAGCGGACTGTATTATGAACGACGCATAAATATATCTGCGAGCCCCTCTCTGAAGTAACAACTTGCTTAGGGCTCTGCCCTAAGAACCCGTATTGTTGCGTTTTCATATCTATATTTGTATTCACGCAAAACTAAACTGTGAGCGCATAATGTATTTGTAAGCCCTCTCTCTTACGAGAATCGGGCTTTTGTGCAGAGTGCCATCTTGCACAAATCGAGCTGACTGCTCGATTTGTGGGGCGGATATACGATGAACTGTATGATGAAGGATGCGTAAATATATCCGCCCACCCCCTTCATCCTGTAACTTTTCGTTTTATTTTTTTTAAAGGCTGGAGTATAATTTATAAAATCAGTAGATTTTTTAAATCTCTTCAATAAATCTCAGGTAGGTTAATATGAGTAAAATCATTGTAGTTGGGGCAAACCATGCCGGTACTGCCGCGGTTAATTTTCTTACATCTTTGTCAAAAGACAATCAGGTAATCGTGTATGACCGCAACTCAAACATCAGTTTTTTGGGCTGCGGAATGGCTTTGTGGATCGGAAATCAGATAAAAGGTTCTGACGGGCTTTTTTATTCAAACAAGGAAAAACTTGAAGAAAAGGGCGCAAAGGTTCACATGGAAGCGGAAATTGACCGCATCGACTTTGAGAAAAAAGTTGTCTACGGAAAACTCAAGGACGGCTCTAAAGTCGAAGAATCTTACGACAAATTGATTTTGGCAACGGGTTCGCTTCCGATTATTCCAAAACTCAAGGGAATGGAGCTTGAAAATGTTCAGCAGGTAAAAATCTTCCAGAACGCACAGGCTGTAATCGAAAAACTCAAGAATCCTGAAATAAAGAACGTTGCCGTCATCGGAGCCGGTTACATCGGCGTGGAACTTGCGGAAGCGTTCAAGCGTCATAACAAAAATGTCTTCCTAATCGACGCAATGAGTTCAAGTCTTTCAAATTACTACGACAGCGATTTTACCGCTCTGATGGACGAAAACTTGAAGTCGCACGGAATAAATCTTGAATACAACCAGATGGTAAAAGAAATAAAAGGAAACGGCAAAGTCGAAGCTATCGTTACGGACAAAGGCGAATATCCTTGCGAAATGACTGTTGTCTGCATCGGATTCAGACCGAATACCGACCTCGGAAAGGACAGTCTTGAAACATTCAGGAACGGTGCGTATATCGTGAACCGCAAGCAGGAAACAAGCATAAAAGATGTTTACGCTGTCGGTGACTGTGCAGTCGTCTATGACAATTCTATCGGCGACAAAAACTACATCGCGCTTGCCACAAACGCCGTACGAAGCGGAATCGTTGCTGCCCACAATGCAGCCGGAGTCGAACTTGAAAGTTTGGGCGTGCAAGGTTCAAACGGAATCAACATTTACGATTTGAAAATGGTTTCAACGGGAATCACGGAAAGCCGCGCAAAGAAACTCGGAATGGACGTAGAAGTTACGGATTTTGAAGACTTGCAGAAAGCTCCGTTCATGGAAACGGAAAATCCGAAGGTAAAAATCAGAATTGTATACGACAAAAAGACCCGCGTGATTGTCGGCGCACAAATGGCTTCCGAGCACGATATGTCAATGGGAATCCATTTGTTCTCGCTTGCAATTCAGGAAAAAGTTACAATCGACAAGTTGAAGCTTTTGGATATTTTCTTCCTTCCGCATTTCAACCAGCCGTATAACTACATAACTATGGCAGCCATAAGCGCCAAATAGTTTATAGGAAACCAAGCTCTTTGCGGAAATCTTCTGCGGAGCTTGGTTTTTTAGTTTTTATCTCCGACGATTATCGAATACAGCCTGTCCAAATCTTCTTTGCTGTAATAGTCAATACAAATTGAACCTTTTGCCAAAGTTCCTTTTATGCTGACTTTTGTTCCCATGATTTCGATGAATTTCTGCTCAACGGACGACAAATCCGGGTCTTTGGGCGCAATTTTCTTTTCAGGCTTTTTTGCAGCCGCTCGCCCGCCATTGTTAAAATCCCGTGCCATGTCTTCGGCAAGCCGAACGGAAAGTCCGCTCCCGACAATCTTCCCGAACAGAACCCGCTGATCAGCCATGTTTTCGCACATCAGCAAAGCTCGTGCATGACCGCTGGTAATCTGCCCGTCAACCAAAGATTTCTGAATGTCTTCGGGAAGTTTCATAAGACGCAATGCATTGGCAATTGTCGGACGTTTTTTTCCAACCCGCTGAGCAACTTCCTCTTGGGTAAGGTCACCCATCTGCATAAGATTGTAGTAGGCGTTCGCCTCGTCTATCGGATTCAAATCCGCTCTTTGAATATTTTCAATCAGAGCGACTTCAAGTTTTTTTATATTGTCGAATTTACTAAGGCGAATAGGAACTTTTTTGAGCCCCGCAAGTTTTGCCGCCCTTGTCCGGCGTTCCCCTGCGATTATGTAAAAATCCGCACCCGATTCCGCTTTTTCGACTATAATCGGCTGAATTATTCCATGCTCTTTTATCGAATCGCTCAATTCTTCCAGTGCGGCAGCATCAAATTCCGTCCGCGGCTGGTTAGGATTCGGCACAAGCCTATCGGGATTCAGCCAAAGATTTCCGTCTTCATCGATTTCAATTCCGTCGGGGATATTTGGCGAGCGGTTTGCAGAAGTTCCCGACGATTTCGGTTCTTTTGAAACAGCAACAGGCACATCATTTACAATCGCCGCAATTTCTTCTTCGTTGCCCGTGCCCATCAGAGCATCGAGCCCCCGTCCCAATCCCAAGCCGATTCGTTTAGCCACGATTCATCACCTCTTGGGCAAGTTTTTCATAACTTTTTGCGCCAACGCAAGAGGAATCATAATCGCATATCGGAAGCCCCCTTGACGGTGCTTCGGAAAGCCTTACATTTCTTGGAATAATCGTGTCAAACACAACGTCTTTGAAATAATTTTTGACCTGCATGACAACATCCTGCGCAAGACGGGTTCGTGAGTCATACATAGTGAAAAAAATGCCGCCGATTGCCAAATTCGGATTGAAACTTTGCTGGACTTTTTTTACCGACTGCAAAAGAAGCGTTATTCCTTCAAGGGCAAAGTATTCGCACTGCATGGGAACTAAAACTGAATCGGCAGCAACAAGACCGTTCAGTGTCAAAAGTCCCAAAGACGGCGGACAGTCAATCAGTATATAATCGTAGGATTTCTTCAGCGAGTCCAATGCGTTTTTCAAGAAGAATTCGCGTTTTTTCTGATCGACAAGTTCTATGGAAGCACCGGAAAGATCTATCGATGCGCTTATTGCGTCCAAATTCGCTACGGGAGTGTGCTTTACCGCTTCTTCAGGAGAAACTTGCCCCGCAATAAGTTCATAAACCGTAGGCTTATCCTTTGACACGCTGACACCGCTGGATAAATTTCCTTGAGAATCAAAATCCACAAGGAGAGTCTTTTTTCCCGCCAACGCAAGATAAGCACCTATGTTAATGCACGAAGTCGTTTTTCCAACGCCACCCTTTTGATTCACAAAAACGAAACATTTACCCATACAGTTGATTTTATCACTTTTGCCGAAAATAGTATACTGTTTTACAGATCTTGCGGATAAGTGAATCTTATTTTATCAAAACGACGACTTAAAAAGGCAAAAAATTTCATGGAATCGTTTTTGCCGAACGTAAACTTTGTTTATCCATGATTTTAGTCTTTTTGGGTCTCGGCGATTTTTATCCAATTCCATGTCTCGGAATCTTCAAGCCCGATTCGCCAAAACGCAACTTTAGATATATCCTTTGAGCCGTAAAGTAACAATTTTTTCACCGTGGAATAATAGTCCTCGAACCAGTATGTAACTTTCTGCGTGGTAACGAATTCTGCCATCGGAATTGTATTTACGTAGCGGACATCGCCAACGTCTCTTGCCGCAAAAAGTTCGTTCGTGGAACGGAAACTTCGCGCCGTAGCAAGATTTTCGTCTTCCCAAGAGCGACCGTAAAACGGAAGTCCCATCACAAGTTTTTCTTTCGGAAGAACGGAGACAGAGTAATCTGCGATTTTTTCGCACCATTCGTAAGAGGCGATAGGACCTGGCTTACTCGTAGACCAATGTTCATCGTATGCCATGATTATTACCCTGTCGGATATTGATGCAATTTTTTGATATGGGAATGCGTCTTCTTTCAAGGTTTTTATTCTTGCCGGAACACAGACTGTAAAAATCTTACCTGCCTCAGCGGAACGGAACGAAACTTTTTTCAAAAATGCAAAAAAATTGTCGTAATCCCGTGCCGGAATATTCTCAAAATCTATCTGGATTCCGTCAAAATCTGCACCCGCCTTTAAAATGTCGTCCACAAGTTTGTCGGTCAATCCAAACTGAGGGTCTAGCACAAAATGCGTCAATGCACGCCCCTCGCAAACAACAACAAGGTGAGTTCGGGCATTCGTGCTTCCCAGATTTTTTTTCTTGGGAATATCTATAAGTTCTCCGTAAGTTCCGACGTTGGCAGAAAAATAGCATACGTCCGTAAGCGGAAAATCCGGCGAATAATATTTTTCACGCCCCTGACACACCCACGCCCAGACCTCCGCAAAAGAAAGCACTCCACAGTCCGGGGATTTTTGCTCATATGCCACCTTGTCCTTGGGATTCGAGGCACAACCGAACAGGATAAAAAGGATTCCCGAAATACAGGCAAAAACGTTTTTTTTAATCATTGGTATCTCCGAAATGGGGAAAGTTTTTGAATCGAAACAAAAATTCTTCTAAATATTATACATCGATTCTTAATTTAGTCGTAGTTCTAAAATTCCAAAAGCATTGCGACTTTTATAAAAAACGCCGACCTAAAAAGATCGGCGGAAGCATCTCCTAGCAGAATTGAACTGCTGTTGTCGGGATGAAAACCCGATGTCCTAACCACTAGACGAAGGAGACAAGTTTACTTTTTATACTTTTTAAAAGCCGTCATGTCAAGGGGTATGTAAAAACTAACAGAAAAATTAGTTTTCAGCGATTTATCAGGAAGGATTTTAAATTTCAGTTTTTATTTTTTAGATTTTTTTAAGGCGGACGCACAAGCTCGTTAGAAATTTTTATGATTTTTCAAAAATATTAAAATCAGCATAAAATTTGCCGATTTGCCGGATATTTTTAAGATTCGGCTGCGATTTTTATACGGAAAAGACATTCAAAAAGCAGAATTATCGAAAGTCAAAAACAAAAATTTTAGAATCCGCGATTTTCCAAGTCGAATTACCGTCGAAAAATCGAAGTTTTGACAACTAATTATCCTATCGGCGCTGAAAATGGAGAGGCAAAACTGCTGAAAAAGAGTAAAAGCATTGCACCATGTGCAATTTTTCGAGATTTTCAAAAAACCGAATTACAAATATGAAAAATCGGAATTTATTCGTCCGCCAGTGAAAAACGCGTTTTTTCTACGGCTGTTTCAGTCCGCTATTGGAAAAATGCAATTCCGAATTCAGTTTTTCAAATTTGCAACGGCGGATTTTTAACGGACATACACAAAACAGTTTTTTCAAGAAAGATGCGATATCCGCTCGTTCCAAATCTAAAAATCAGCGGTTCATTTTCAGCGTATTTTCGGCAAGTTCCAAGCCCTTTGGAAGAAGCGACAGGAATCCGTTGTTTATTTCTATCAGTCCCAAATGCCTGGCTCGGCTGCATATTTTTTTTGCTTTTCGTTTTGTCCAGTTTATGTGTTCGGTAAGATGATCCGCGCGGCATTCATACGGCTCTTTTTCAGTTCCGCTGTGGTTCAAGATATGAACGGCAAGATTCTGCAAGGCAAAATCCATTTTGAGTTTTTGCCGCATAATATTCCGGCGGATAAGTCCATGCTTGGGCGAAAAGAGATAAATTACGAAAAAAAACACTCCGCACATAGTCGCCATTGCGCCTGCTATGCTTCCGTCTATTTTTTCCGCAACAAAAAATCCGCTCACAGAGGAAATCGACGCCACAATAACGGCAAGGATAATCACGGTTTTAAGGTCATCGCTCAAAAGCAGGGCGGCGGCGGCAGGGGCAATCATCAATGCGGTTACCAAAACAACGCCGACGGAATCAAAAGCACCAACACAAGTTATGCTCACCACCGTCATAAGTCCGTAGTTCATTGCTGTAGGCGAAAACCCGAGAGACTTTGCAAAACTTTTATCAAATGCGGACACTTTCAGTTCCTTGAAAAAAAGAACGGTCAATGTAACGTTTATAAAAAGAATTATGCCCATTACAAAAGAACTTCGGGGAATACTTAGCGAAAATATCTCAATTCTATCAAGCGGAGCAAGCCCTATCTCGCCGAGCAGAACCGCATCGGTGTCAAGATGAATGTTCCCCGCATAAAGGCTTACCAATATAACGCCCGCACTGAACATTGCCGGAAAAACAAGAGCAATCGCGGCATCGCTTTTTACGAGTTTTGTTTTTTTCAAAAATTCCGTGAACATTACCGAAAGAAGACCTGCCAATACGGCTCCCACAATCGGAATCACGGAAGAAAGGCTTTTCGAAATGAAAAAGCCGATAACAATTCCCAAGATAATCGAATGGCTTACGGCATCGCTCATAAGCGCCATTTTGCGCAAAAGCAAAAAAACTCCGCATATCGCGCAGGCGGCAGAAACTATTACTGAAAGTATGATTATTTCCAAAGTCATAATAAATCCTATTTTAGCTCAAGTTTGATTGCAGCTTGATTTTACGCCTTAAAAGACGCTGAATTACACCTCTGTGCGGACTGAAAATTATCGAAAAAAGAGCAAATGCACTCAGCAGAAGAACTATAACCGGTCCTGTTGAAAGGCGTGCAACTTTTGAAGAAATAATCGAACCTCCCGCCCCGCAAAGTCCGCCTGCCAAAGCGGCAATCACGCTCATAAGCCCCAGCTTATCAGTCCACTGCCTTGATGCCGCCGCCGGAGCTACAAGCAATGCGCTCATAAGAATTACGCCAACCGCCTGAATTCCTATAACGATGGCTGCAACGATAGCTGCCGTCAGAATCAACTCTATTTTTTTAGGCGAAAAGCCTATCGCAGCAGAAAAGTCCGGGTCAAATGTTGAAACTTTCAGTTCTTTCCAAAACAGAAAAATGCACAGAATTATCACAAACTCTACAGCAAAAATCATAATGACATCCTGCTGCATT
Organism: uncultured Treponema sp.; assembly: GCA_938039145.1. Lineage (GTDB taxonomy): Bacteria > Spirochaetota > Spirochaetia > Treponematales > Treponemataceae > Treponema_D. The sequence goes on along the minus strand of CALHVG010000083.1, from coordinate 28,785 downwards.
ATCGTGGCTGCTTGCCCGAATATAAACTTATCAAGACCCGCCTTTGCCGCATTCGGAAGTTTTTGCACGTGCGTCAAAAGCAGGAACCCCATCCCAAGAAAAACCCCAAGAATAATTCCCTGCGCACCGTCAGTTTTGATTTTTGTGGTGTTCCTTATGGCATATATGCAAAGCATTCCCAAAAGCCCCGAAATTCCCGCGCCAATCAAAAGGAAAAGCGGAGATTTTGTTCCGGTAATTAAAAACGCAATCACGATTCCCGGCAGAGCTGCATGAGATACCGCGTCACCTATAAGACTTTGCTTCCGCAAAAGAACAAACGTTCCCACAAAGCCGGAACCCAGCCCCAAAAGTAAAGTTCCCAAAAGGACGTTTCTAAGCGTGTAGTCAAACAAAAAATCCATACCGTCCACCTGACACTTAAATCCCGGAAGCAAGCCTTCCGCCGTAAGTCCGATGAAGATTCTCCGGAGTGAAAACCTCATCGATTTTACCTTCCGCAATAACACTCACATTCAGCAAAAGCACCCTGTCAAAATAATCCTTCACGGTTTGAAGGTCGTGGTGCACAACCAAAAGCGTTTTACCCTTTGCCTTGAGTTCCTTGAGCAAGGTTACAAGAGCCTGCTCCGTGGCGGCGTCCACCCCCTGAAAAGGCTCGTCCATAAAATACAAGTCCGCCTCCTGAACCAAGGCTCGCGCCAAAAACACGCGCTGCTGCTGTCCGCCGGAAAGCTCGCTGATTTGCCTTGAAGCAAAATCCGTCATTCCCACTTTTTCAAGGGCTTCCATAGTCTTATCTTTTTCTTTTTTGCCCGGACGGCGAATCCAGCCTAAAGAACCGTAAGAGCCCATCTGCACCACATCAAAGACCGTTGTAGGAAAATCCCAATCCACGGAACTCCGCTGCGGAACATACGAAACCTTTTTTATATTTTTAGAAAGAGGCTTTCCCAGAACATTTATCTTTCCGGACGACAAAGGCAAGATTCCCATAACCGCCTTCAAAAGCGTGGATTTTCCGGCTCCGTTCGGGCCTATTATGGCTTCCATAACCCCCTGAGGAATCTCCGCGTCAATATCCCACAGCACAGGCTTTTCCCGATAAGCAAGGCTCAAATCCATTACGGATAAAGCGGAAGTTTTTTCAGTCTGAACAGCATTCATAAGAAAGCCTCCCATACAAAGTCTAGAAGAAAGTATCAACTTTCGATTAAGTATTTACGCACGCCCGCAACAAAGTAAGAACGCGCATTAAATATACAAGTTCGCAGAGTCAAACCTGACTAACAAAAAGCAGTACCGTTTGTACGCCTTTCTGTTTGCGCACTTTTGTGTAATGTGTACTCACTCTTACCGGAGTGAGTAATTCACTCGCATAAGAGTGAGGTGTTCACACTTACTAGTGTGTACATCTCACACTTACCAGTGTGAGCTCCTCATACTTATAAGTGTGAACAGTTTGCTCCTACAAGTGAATGTAGTGCAATCCTACAAGTGAGTGTAGGGCTATCATACAAGAGAGAGCTGTCCGCACCCGTTGAGGTTAGACGCGCTCTCTCCCATAAAAAGTACGAAAGAAAGTATCGGATTTCGATTGGTTTTTATTTGCTCAACGCATTCACAATTGTATCGATATTGTGCTTAAGCATTCCGATATAAGTTCCGTCTTCAGTTCCTTCGTCTCCCATGGCATCCGAATAAAGTTCGCCGCCAATGCCCACGGAATATCCCCTATCCATAACCGCCGCCTGCAGAGCCTCTACGTTTTTATGCGGAACGGAACTTTCTATAAAAATCGCAGGAAGTTTTCGTTCTGCAATAAAATCCGCAAGCATTTTCATATCGCTTGTGCTTGCTTCCGTTACCGTGCTGATTCCCTGAAGACCTTTTACCGTAAATCCGTAAGCGCGGCTAAAATAGTTAAAAGCATCGTGAGCGGTTACAAGAACCCTTTTTCCTTCCGGCAAAGACGCCGCCAATTTCATCGTGTAAGAATCAAGTTCATCCAGTTTTGCCTGATATGACTTGTAACGCATAGTAAATGCATCTTTTTTCTGCGGAACCAAAGTACAAAGGCTATCGTAAACGGACTTTACGGAATAAGACCAGAGCTTTACATCAAACCATACGTGCGGGTCAAATTCGCTCTCGCCGAACGGAAGCCTTCTGTCAACGGGAATTGTCTCGGAAACGGCAACAACAAAGCGGCTTTTAGAAAGCTTTGCAAGGACATCGCTCATTTTTGCTTCCAAATGAAGACCGCTGAACAAAATCAAGTCCGCATCGTTCAGTTTTTTTACGTCGCCGGCAGTCGCCTTATAAAGGTGAGGGTCAACGCCCGCTCCCATAAGCGAAACAACCATAACGTCATCGCCGCCGATGTTTTTTGCGGCATCCGCTATCATTCCGATTGTAGTAACAACGAGCGGCTTTGTGTTCCCCGCCTTTGCCTTAGGTTTTGCGTACAGCCCGAAAGACAGCGCCATGCATACAAACAAAAATACAATTTTTTTGCTCATTTGGATTTCTCCTTAGATTCAATAAAAGTAAGTTATTTTGATATATCAAAAATTAAGATTTTATATACCAAATTTATTTTTGTGTCAACAATTTTAAGTATTATTTCCCCTCCCCTGAAATCCAACCCGGTTCAGAATCCGTGAAAAACTGTCCGCGGAAATAAAATACGTAAAAATAATTTGCCGAACGGACACAGCAACAAGCGATTTATTTTGCACTTACAAAAATGACGAATTCTGATATATAATTAAACGTATCAAAATCTCAGGGAAAATCTGCCCGACGATTTTTGAATTTTTAGCCTACACTTTATTTATGGGGAAATAACCGGGATTTGAACGCCCTGTATTTTTATAGGAAAAATTATGTCCGTTTTATCTGAAATTGCGGCTGACGATTATCTAAAATCTATCGTAAAAGCGTGCACCACACAGAACAAAGACACCCTCACCACGGGCGAAGTCGCAAAACTTCTGTCGGTTACCCCCGGAACAGCCACGATGATGATAAAAAAACTGCAAAAAGACGGCTATCTTGAATACAAAAGTTATCACGGGTGCAGCCTGACGGAGCAAGGCAAAATCTACGGACTTGCCGTTCTGCGCAGACACAGATTATTGGAATCGTTTCTTGCAAAACTGTTCGACATGACAGATAAAGAAATCCACGAAGAAGCTGAACAAATAGAACATTCCGTGTCCGAAAAATTAATAGATTTGATAGATGCTTATCTGGATTTTCCGCTGCGAGACCAAAGCGGCGCACCGATTCCAAAAAAGAACCAAAAGGATTTTACCACGGACGTTTCGTTAGCAAGCGCAGCCAAAAAGGAACTTTATAAAATCGTGCGCCTAGCCGGAACGGAAAGCCAGAACAAATTCTGCACAAAAATGGGACTTTCCGAAGGCATATTTATTTCCGTTGTACAAAAAAGCGAAGATTTAGGAGTTGCGTTGCTAAAAACCGAAGACGAAAAAGAAATTAATTGCCCGCTCCCTCTTCTTGAAATAATTCATATTGAAAAATAGCTGAAAACAGCGCATTCGTAACCCTGCTTGCAAAACAGGGTTTACAATCCTAAAAAAATTAGATAGCATTGCCGGCATGAAAAACAAATCAATTCTAAGAATATCATTTGTCGCACTGTTTGCGGCAATCATTTGTGCCGGCTGTTTTATAAAAATTCCTTTAGGCCCCGTTCCGATTGTATTACAAAATGCGCTCTGCATTCTTACGGGAACACTTTTAGGCGGAATCCTTGGAGGACTTCCGACGGCATTATTTCTAGCGGCAGGGCTTATTGGGCTTCCCGTATATTCTGGCGGAAGCAGCGGAATTGGTGTATGGGCAGGTCCGACCGGCGGATTTTTGTCAGGCTACCTAATCGGAGCGGTAATCGCAGGGGTCATCGCCGGAAAACCTTCCATTTCGCAAAAACAATTTTCCGTAAAAAATCTTTTGCGGATTTCGTTGGCGATTTTTGCCGGAATGCTAATAATTTTTGTTCCGGGAATATTTCATTTTGCTCGCTGGGCGGCGCACAACAACAAAATTCCGGAAGGGAAAACCGCATTTTCCTACGCCATAAAAGCTTGCGTAATTCCGTTCATTCCGGGATTCTTCATAAAAATCGGATTGTGCATTCCGGTCGCGCTGAAAGTTCGCCCGATGCTCGCCCAATATCTTTTTGATGAAAAAGTGCAATTCAACAAAGACGAACCAGAAGATTTGACGGAAGAAGTTGACATTGATTAAAATCAAAAATATTTCGAAAAGCTTCAGAACCGCACAAGGAATCATAAAGGCGCTCAAAAATGTAAGCATGGAAATTCCCGAAGGCTGTATAACCGTAATTGCCGGCGAAAACGGTTCGGGAAAAAGCGTCCTCATGTCAATCCTTGCAGAACTGGAAGATGCCGATAGCGGTGAAATATTTTTTGATGGAGAGCCGAATAAAAAAATCGGCAAAAAGGTCGGGCTTGTCTTCCAAGAGGCGGAAACGCAGATTCTTGGCGAAACGCCACGGGAAGACATTTCGTTCGGCCCAAAAAACATCGGAATGAAAAAAAACGAAATTGAAAAAGCGGTTCAAGATGCGCTTAAAAAAACAGGACTTACCGACAAAGCGGATTTTCCTGCTAGATTTCTTTCAGGCGGAGAAAAACGGCGGCTTGCCGTGGCGTGCATGATTTCCATGCAAAAACCGGTGATAATTTTAGACGAACCGTACGCAAATCTCGACTACGGCGGCATAAAACAAGTAAACGCATTGATAAAAGAACTTAAAAATCAAAAAAAGACAGTGATAATTCTTACCCACGAAATAGAAAAATGCCTTGGACTTGCAGAAAAATTTATCGTCCTTTTCAGAGGAAAAATTATGTTTGAAGGAAGCCCCGTCGATGCTTTAGAAAAAAATCTGGAAGAATGGAACATACACAATCCGCTTCGTTCCTACAATTCGCTCAAGGATTTTGTATGGTAAAATATTCGGCATTTTCATACAAAAAAGGCAATTCGCTTTTACACAAATGCCCGTCATGGATAAAACTTCTTTTTCTTCCCATTTTGAACGTACTTTTTTTATGCCTTCCGCCGTATTTTGCATTCGGATTGATTGCGATTCAATTTTTGACAGCCTGCGTTCTTCGCATTTCGTTCAAGGAACAATTCAGAGATTTAAAACCCGTACTTTATTACGCAAGTCTTTTGATTTTTTTTCAATTTTTTGTCTCCTTCTCGGAAGGGGAAAAATCATTCAAAGGACTCTTCAATTGGTCAGCTCAAAAAGAGAGCGTTTTTTCGCTTGCAAAACTTTTTTGCGTAATGCAAAGTGCATCTCTGTTGTTCAAAACCTCGACCTCACTCGAACTGCGAGAAGGAATCGGCGCAATCGAGCGGAACATTTGTAAATTCTTGCACGCAAAAAAGACCGACCGATTCACAAACGCAATTTTTCTGTTTTTAAATTTCATTCCGATGATTTCAAGAATTTGGCAAGAATTAAAACTTGCCTGGATTTCCCGGAATGGAAAAAACAGCATAAAAATGTATGCGGTTCTATTGCCAGTATTTTTTTCTGTGGGAATGAAAAAGGCATACAATCAAGCAAAAGCAATACAAATCCGAAACTGAATCAACTTTCCTGAAAAACCCTAACTTCGCCTGTGCTTAGCGAAATGCGTTTTCCGTCGGCAAGTTCCACAACCAACGCAGCCTCGTCATCGATATCAAGCGCTTTTGCAAAATAACTGCCGTCTTCGGTTGAGGCAATCGGCTGAATTTTTACATTTTTGCCTATCAAAAACGATTTCTCCTTGTATTCGTTTATGACATAATTTGGATTTTCGTCAAATATGCTTAAAAATTCTCCTGCAACAGCGGCGGCAAGTCGGCATCTGGGAACTTTTTTTCCTATCGAGCCGGCGACCTGCTTTACCTCGTCCGGGAAATCTTCAAAGTTATCAACAATGTTTATCCCCATTCCGACAACTGCCGCTTCAATCGTTCCGGTTTCAAAATTGGTGATTCCCTCCGCAAGAATGCCGCAGATTTTTTTTCCGTCAAAAAAAAGGTCGTTTATCCATTTGATTTTCGGCTCGATTCCGCAAACTTTTTTTATGGCACGGCTGGTCGCAACAGCGGCAAATGCGGTTACTTTGGCAGGATTTTTTATTCCGCCTTTGGGTGCATAAATCAGCGAAAGATAGATTCCGGTTTTTTCAGGCGAATAAAAAATTCTTCCCATCCGACCGCGACCTTGGCTTTGGCTCTCCGCCACGTAAATTGAATCCTTGAGTTTTTTCCCCGATTCGCTAAGCGAACCGTCGGCAGAATATATGCTTCCCGCTTTTGCCAAAAGCCGTTTTGCGTAGGAATTCGTCGAATCAATTTCCTTGAAACATTCAACAACGGAATTTTTGAATTGCGGATATTTTTCCGAAAGGCAAAATGAAAACAGAGGAACTGAAACCGCATCGCCTATGTCCTTAAAAATGTAGCCGCCGTTGGTCGTTCCTTCAATTTCAAAACCGTCGTTTCTGAGCGACGAAATCGCCTTCCAAATTGCAGTTCTTGTAACGCCGCAATCTTTCGCAAGTTCCTCGCCCGAAATAGAGTTCTCCCTGTTCGAAATCAAAAAATCAAGAACCTTTTCTTTTGTCGTTTGCGCCATACCGAACTAGTTGCCTCCTTTTACGATTATTCCTCCGCCTAAAATCACATTATCTTTATAAAGAACGACGGATTGCCCCGGAGCGACCGCATTCTGCTTTCCCTCAAAACTTATTTTCCAAGGCTGCCCCTGATATCGATAAATGTCGTCAAGCGGCGGAATATATTTTTCGATTGTCGCAAAAGCACTTTGACTTCGTAATCGGATTTTTGTAAAAGCTTCAAACGGTTCGCAAGGTTCAATGTCCCCCGGCCAAACAAAATCATCGGCAATCAGATAAGCCGAAGCCAAATATTTCTTTTCAGCCAAAACAATTTGATTTTTTTCCGCATCGATTTTTTGAACATAGACGGGAACATTCACCGCAACTCCAAGCCCACGCCGTTGTCCTATCGTGTAATGCTCGATTCCTTTGTGCCGCCCCAAAACTTTGCCGTTCACGTCCACAAAATCTCCGGGAACAGCAGGTTTATCGTCAAAAATCAAATTAAAATATTTCGGGTCGATAAAATCCTGGCTTTCTTTTTTTTCGGCGACTTCAAGACTAGCTTTTCTTGCCAATTCAAAAACTTCCAACTTTTTGACGGTCGCCAGAGGAAATCTTATTCTTTCGAGCAAATCAGAAGAAAGTCTGTACAAAAAATAGGTTTGGTCTTTAGTGTCGTCAAACGAGCAAGCTATCATGCAAGGTTTTTTGTCCGTCCCCCAAAGACCTTCGCTCGGTCGAACAATCATCGCATAGTGACCCGTGCAAAAATAGTCGTACTTTACGCCGATTTTTTCCAAACCGTCAAGCAATGCGCCGAATTTTACAAAACGATTGCAACGAATGCAAGGATTCGGCGTTTTCCCGGAACGATATTCGGCTTTGAAATATTCCAAAACTTCCTGATTGTATTCCTTGCTGACATCGATGACGTGATATTCTATTCCTTCTTTCCGACAAAAACGTCTACAATCCTCAATATGTTCTTTTTGATTCGGACTGTAGCAAGCACCTTGCAAAGCGTCTTCCGCCTGAAGATTTTTTATATGCCCATCCCACAGCGACATAGTAACGCCAATGACACGGCAACCGTTTTCCCTTAAAAGCAATGCCGTCAAGGTTGAATCAACTCCGCCCGACATCCCTACCACAACGGTAGCCCCAGCTTCGGGCATCGGCTCAGGAACATAAGTCATGGCTTTTATCCCAAAATAAGTTTGTCGCTAACTTCGCCGTTCACACTGAATTTTTCAAGCAAATCTTCCACAGACAAATTCTTTTTTTCTTCGCCCCGGACATCGTAGACCACCTGCCCGTCCATCATCATGATAAGGCGATTTCCATAACGAATCGCATCTCTCATGTTGTGCGTTACCATAAAAGTCGTGAGTTTGTCTTTTTTTACAAATTCTTCGGTGAGTTCCAGAACTTTTTTTGCAGTCTTGGGATCCAGGGCAGCCGTATGTTCATCAAGCAACAGAACGCGCGGCTTCATCAAAGTCGCCATCAGAAGCGTAAGCGCCTGCCGTTGGCCGCCCGAAAGAAGCCCGACTTTTGCGTTCATTCTTTTTTCAAGCCCCAAATCTAAAAGAGCCAGTTTTTCTTTGTAGGATTCTTTTTCAGAATTTTTTATGTGCCACGAAAGTCCGCGCCTTTTTCCGCGCCTCATCGCCATGGCAAGATTTTCTTCTATTTCCATGTTGGCTGCAGTTCCCATCAAAGGGTCTTGAAAAACCCGCCCAAGGAATTTCGCCCTGAAATGTTCCGGCTTTGACGCAATGTCCATTCCGTCAAGAATTATCGAACCGGTGTCCGTATAATGAACCCCAGAAATTATATTCAAAAGCGTTGATTTTCCGGCACCGTTTCCGCCAATCACAGTAACAAAATCGCCGTCTTCCAGTTCAAGATTTATTCCCCTGATTGCGCGTTTTTCAGTGACAGAGCCGGGGTTAAAGGTCTTTGTGATATTCGAAAGCTTCAATATAGTAGACATACTTATTCCCCAACCCCTAGTTTTCCGCTGCGGCGTGTTTGAACGCATCGTCCGCATGACGGGTGTCCCGTTCGTTTCCGGGACCTTTGTACGCCCTGCGCTTGCTGTCGATTTTTCCCTTGAAAACAGGAACTGAAAGAGCGATTGCAACCACGACCGCAGTAAGGAGTTTCAAGTCCGTGGATTTTAGCCCCATCTCAAGCACAACGGCAATTACAATACGGTAAATTATCGAGCCGAGAACGACGGAAAGAAGTGTCCACCACATTCCGAATCGTGCCCCAAAAATTACCTCGCCGATAATTATCGACGCAAGCCCCACAACTATCGTTCCGGTTCCCATTCCGACATCGGCGTAACCTTGACTTTGCGCGACCAAAGCGCCGCTCAATGCCACAAGTCCATTTCCAATCATCAAACCGACGATTTTTGTTGTATCAGTATTTACGCCAAGAGCCCGAACCATATGCTCGTTGCTTCCTGTGGCACGGATTGCAGAACCGTATTCCGTTCCGAAAAACCAGTATATGGCGATTATTATTATTGCAACAATTATAATTCCCAAAATTAACGACGATGTTGTCGTAGAAAAATTCCCAGAAACGGACTCAAAAAGTTCCTCAAAATCCTGCGCATTTTTTATTCCTTTAAAAGCCGCAGCAAGATGTACCCAGCCTTTAACAAAAAGCGTCATCATCGTGTCAGTTCCGAGCATGGGCGTGTTCGCCTTTCCCATGATTCTTATGTTTATTGAATAAAGTGCAATCTGCGAAAGAATACTTGCAAGAAGAATATTGATTTTGAGTTTTGTTGTCATAAAGCCCGTGGCAGCACCGCAGGCAAGTCCCATAAAGAACACAAAAAACAGGGAAAAATACGGATTCATTCCCTTAACAATCAAAATTGCCGCAAGAGAACCGCCGGCGGCAAAACTTCCATCTACAGTCATATCCGCAACGTTAAGAATTCTGAAAGTCAGATAAACGCCCAATGTCATGATTCCCCAAAGAACCCCCTGAGAAACCGCTCCAGGCAAAGCAGAAAGGACACGCTGTAGAAAGTCCAGAACAAACATCGTTTAAACTCCAAAAAATAAATTAAACCGGTAACGCCATGAGTTTCCTGATCGCCACCGGTTTTTTAATGCTTTCTAAAAAAGCCCGACGGGAATCGTCATGCCCAAAGCCTTTGCCATTTCTTCATTAATGACAAGATTGCCATTGGCCGGATATTCTATCGGCATATCGGCTGGCGTTCCTTCTCCCCTGATAATTTTAACCGCCATCGCAGCCGTTTGTTTTCCCAGTTCATAGTAATTTATTCCGTAAGTTGCAAGACCGCCAATCCTGCACATACCTTCCTCGCCTACAATCGTGGGAATTTTGTTTTCTATTGCAATCTTAGCGACTAACGGCATTCCCGCCGCAATCATATTATCCGTAGGTGAATAAATTACATCCGCCTTGCTGCAAAGCGACTGAACGACCTGCTGTATTTCATTCGAATTCGAGACGGTGGCCTCAACATAATTCAAGCCGATTTTTTCGCAGGCTTCTTCGGCAAGTTTTATCTGGAAATACGAGTTTTGTTCGCTGGAGCAATAAAGCATTCCCACTGTTTTTGCTTCCGGACAAAGTTTTTTCACAAGCTCCATTTGGGCGGCACACGGAGTAAGGTCCGATGTTCCCGTAACATTTTTCCCCGGCATTTTATTGGATTTCACCAACTTTGCCGATTCCGGATCTGTAACGGCGGAAATCACCACTGGAATTTTATTCGTAACATTTGCAACAGCTTGAGCGGCAGGAGTTGCAATTGCGAAAATCAAATCGCTTTTTCCGGTAACAAATTTCTGTGCGATTGTAACGCAATTTGCCTGTTCGCCTTGCGCATTGTTATAGTCGATTTTTATATTTTCTCCATCAATATAACCAGCCTCCGCAAGTCCATCTACAAAACCTTTGTAATTCGCATCCAAAGCCGAATGTTCAACCAACTGAATAACACCGATTTTTATAACATTGTTTTTCTGTTTTGAGCATCCCGAAGCGAACGCCAAAACCACAGCCATAAAAAGCATTGTAAACTTTTTCATTTCCGTCCTCCGAGTAATAAAATGAAAATAACTAGAGCATTATAAAGCAGTTTAAAACTTATTTATAGTAGACTTCATCAATTAATATAAAAAAATCCAGCCCGATAAGCCAGGCTGGATTTTTTACAGTCAAGTTTTTTCGACTATTTGGAGTAGAATTCAACCACCGACTGCTCCTTGACCAGAACAGGAATTTCTGCACGGGTAGGAAGCGATGTGAATGTTCCTGAGAAATTTTCCTCATCCCTTGTGATATAAGGAAGCGGAGATTTATTATCGCTCAAAAAACATCTCTTGAACTGCTCGCTCTTTCGAACCTTTTCAACAAGCTGAATTGTAGAACCGACCTTAACACTGTAAGACGGAATGGAAACTTTCTTTCCATTCACAAGGAAATGACCATGACTTACCATCTGTCGTGCCATACGAATAGAGTTTGCGAAACCTATTCTGTAAACCAAATTATCAAGCCTGCATTCCAAAAGAACCAAAAGATTCTCCCCTGTGTTTCCTTCTTTGCGGGTTGCGGTTTTGTAATAACGAACAAGCTGTTTTTCCAGAATATTGTAATATGCCTTGATTTTCTGTTTTTCAATCAACTGCAATCCATACTCTGATTGTTTGTGTTTTTTACTAAAAGCCGGACTGTTTGCTCTGTCCATGGCTTTTGGGTGTCCGCACACGTTTACACCAAGTCTTCTACATTCTTTGAATCTAGGACCTCTTCTTGTTGCCATTTATGACTCCTTTTAAAGTTTACCGACAAAAGTCGATTTTGCGATTATACAGGAATTCGATTTTGTTAATCAATAGAAAAACAGAAAAACGGCTGTCCGCAAAAATCATCTTGCAAAACAGCCGTTTTATAATGAAAAAACTATCTATTTCTTTTCTGCGTACATACCCACAAGTTCGGGAAAGTCGTAATTTTTTTCGACAAAATAACGCAAATCAAAATCTTCATGGGTGACAACCACCAAAATAGTGGCGTGCACCGCAAGATAGTCGGAAATCACTTTCATCACCTGAAGCCGGGTGTCAAAGTCGATGTGTGCGAATGGTTCGTCAAGCAAAAGAATGTCCGGCTTTGCCGTCAATGCTCTTGCAATATCCATTCGTTTCATCTCTCCGGAAGAAAGTGCATTCGGATGAGAATCGAGATGTTCCTTCTTGAGTCCCACCTTAACAAGATTTTCTGCAAGTTCTTCCAAAGTTCCTTCGTTTCCTGCAGCCGAAATCTGCCTGAAAGAATCCCTGATTTTCAGATCGGGGAAAAATGAAAACCTCGAATCTTGCTGAACTATCGCCATTCGTTTTCTGTAAGGCTTGAACGGAACCGGATCTCGACCATTTTCTATCGGCTTTAGCGCAACAAGATCTTTTCCATCCATAAAAATTTGACCATCGGTTTCGTCAAGAAGACGCAATATCGATTTTATCATGCTCGATTTTCCGCAACCCGACGGACCTGTAATTCCGTAGACCGTTGAACGTTCGAAAGTCAAATTAAGTCCTTTGAATGCAGTAAATTTCCGTTCTCCGAAAATACCCCGCTTCATGTAAGACTGTGCGACCTCTTTTAGTTCCATCGCAGAACCCGTAGCGCCTTTTTTTGCTTCCGGTTTGTCATAGCCTTCCAGTTCAGGAAGAGCCGTCTGTTTTTCGATGTCGCCGTCTTTCAGCATAAACGCCTGGGTAAGCGTAAGGCGGCGGATAAAATCAACGTCATGGCTCACCATAAGGAATGTTTTAGACTTATCGCAGAGAATCTCTTTGTTAAGAAATTCAACGAAATTCTTTCGAAGATTTCTGTCAAGATTCACCGTAGGCTCATCCAAAAGAATTAGATTTCCCGGTCTGGAAAGAAGAATCATCAGGGTTATTCTTTGCATTTCGCCGCCGGAAACCTCGTCAGGGTAAAGACGGGCAAACGCTTCAAAATCCAAAGTAAAAAACTCTCCAAGCCGTCTTACAATCTCCGGTCGGCAACCCGGAGCCAAAAGATTAAGATTTTGATCCAAAGTCAGGGCGGGATTCATTACCTGCGCTGTCTCCGCAGGAACAAACATAAGCCCGGACTGTTCAATCTGCGTCCATTGACCGTAATCAAGTTTTTTGCCATCGATATAACCGTCAATTCCATTAATTTTCATGCTTCCTTCATATCGGAAAACCGTAGACGGAAGTATTCCTGCCACAGATTTCAGGAACACGGATTTTCCCGTTCCCGTTGGTCCCATGATTACAGAAGACGTTCCCTCTTCAATCTTGAGCGAAGTCTTTTTCAAGGTGATACGATTTCTTAGATGAATGCAAAAATCGTTTAATTCTATCGGAGTCATACTTCCTCCTTTGTTTCGTTCAAGATGATAAGGAACGCAATACTGACCGCCAAAAGCATCAAGGATGGAATCCAAAACGGCCATGGATTGAATTCGCCGCTGGCAAAATTAATTATCGCCTTGCGGTTTGCGGCAATCAATGCGCCCGGACTGGTATGCTGCGGAGTTCCCGTAGCGCCAAGACCAACCTGAATCACATAACCGAACGAAGTGTCAAGAACGAGCGTTTTAAGAAGAATTCCTGCCGCAACACGTTTAAGAGTGTCTTTCATCAGCGTGGTTTTCATCAAAACCGCAAGAATTCTGTCTTTTGTAAATCCATAGGAACGGAACGAAACGCTGTATTTCCTGTTGTAAAGATCCGAAAGCGGAATTGAAATGCTTCTTACCGCTTCAGGAAGAACCGTTGCCGTAGCCGCCGCAACAAACACACCCAAAGAAAGCCATGTCGAAGTCGGACCTTTTACGGAAACCAACGCACCCGAAACAGGCGCATAACAGAACAACGCAATGAGAATAGAAGGAATTGACTCAATTGCATTCATTATATTGCTGAAAAATCGTCCGACGCCCATAGAAAGAACGCTAAGATAACCAAGAAGAATGCTTATCAGCATAGCAAAAACCACAGTGGTCACAAGCGTAATCGAAAGTTCCTGGAAAGACACAAAAAGAGACTTTATAAAGCCACCCTGATTGAGAGTTTCCGGAAGAATTCTTTCGAACCACTCATGAGGAAGCCATGAAACAAAAAGCGGTGAAATGAAAAGAATCACCAAAATGATATTTAAAATTCTAAATTGCTTTTTCATACCACCTCGGATAAATCAAGAACAATACGGTCTTCACAAGGAAGGAAACGATTGCGTTGATACAAAGAAGGATGAATACGGACGTTATAAGAAGATCCGTATTTTTGTTTATAAGAGCGTCAATCAGGTTCTTTCCCAAGCCGGGGAAGTCAAACGCAATTTCTGCGATTGTAACCGACCCGATGATGGCAGGAACTTTTCCTGCCAAATAAGGAATGAACCTTGGGAGGCTGGACGAAAACAGATAGCCGGAATAAGTTCCGGGGATAGGGAAAAACTTTCCTAAATTTCTTCCAAGAGTAGAGAATACAATAGCGTGAGTCTGATCCACCTGGCTAAGCATATCGGTTTTAAGAAAATTCGTTCCGTCCCACGCAAGTCCGCCAAGCAACACCGTTACAAGAGAAATAACAGGAAGCGGAGCTTGCCCCATCAGCGTATAAAGAAGCCAAAATCCGACAAACAAAGGAACTGCCGCCATCAGCGAAAGAACATTTGCAAGGAATTTCTCAAATTTTTCATCTCCGGTTTCGCCAAAATGAAGCGACATATATCGGCTTGTAACCGAATATGAACCGCTTACAAGAGCGATAAGAATAAGAAAAATCAATGCGATTAGAGCCAATGGCAATGTCTGTGCCGCACCCGCAAAAATAATCTGTCCCGAAGTAAAACCGGGTCCAACCTGAGACAATTCTTTATGTCCAACAAGCATCAAAAGGAAAGCCTTCAATGCATCCAAATAGCCATCGGCAGGCGCGCCGATGGAAAGCAAATATAAAGCTGAAAGAACGATTGTTCCTACAATGGCAAAAACTATGCCATGTAGGACAAGTTCCTTAAGCAAAAAGCGTAAGAAACGCATTTCGTCATCTCCCCTTAGTTCTTAAATTTCCAATATTCTACAGAAAGGAACGGATTGTCAGATCCGATGGCAACATTAGTCAAACCTCTGGAATAGACATCCTTCTGAAGAGTACAAAGATATAATGCCGGCGAAAGCTCACTGATTTTTGCATTAATCGCATCAGTTTTCTTTATCAATTCAGGAGCAGAAACTTCTTTTTCCCATGCAGTAAACATTGTGTCCAAAGATTTATCAGCAATACCCGTTATGTTTGCTTTGCTTGTCGAACGGTAGTAATCGCCAAGCGAAGAATAAATGTTGTCAAATCCTTCTCTGTATATCAAAGCCATTTCAAAATTCTTTTCGTTGAATACAGTTCTGTTGAATACCTGGTCTCCGGCTCGGCGAACATCAACTTTCAATCCGATTTCGGAAAGCTGTTTTGCAACTCCCTCGGCAAGATTTTTTCCGAATTCGCCCATCGAATCAGGATAAATAAGGGTCGCATTCTGATTTGAAAGATTCGCTTTTTTTGCAAGAATTTTTGCCTTTGAAAGGTCAAACGGCAAAAGGTTATCCATTTCCGTATTTCTGTATTCGGGCATACTTTTCTGATAAAAATTTGACGGGAACGGGCCGTTGTTTATGCAAACAGTTTCGTCGTTGTCCGTGATTCCCGGAACAAGATTTTTCTTATCAAGCGCCATTGCCATAGCCTGTCGAGCTTCCGCATTCGAGAAAACATTTGTGTTTATCGCAATTTCGTAAAATGCGTACGGCATATAAGAATTAATATCCACATCCTTGATTTTTGCCACCGTCGGACGATCCATCGGATTCGTTTCAAGAACTACATTTATTCTTCCTTTGCGAAGCTCATTCATTCGGACAACAGGGTCAATCGTTCTTTTTATAACAAGGCTGTCTGCCTGCGGACGGCCGTTTATATATATTCCGTTAGACTGGAAAGTGAGCCATTTTCCGATTTCCCATTTTACAAGCTTAAAGGGGCCTGTTCCGATAGGCGCAGTTGCAAAAGCACGCTCGTTTTCGCCTTCTCTAAGATTTACAGCCATATCCTTTCCATTGTATTTGCATGGAATGATTTTGAACGTAAGAACCGCCTGCGCTCTGTAATCAGGAATAGGATTTTTGAATTCAACCAAAACGGTCTTGTCATCCTTGGCTGTTACATCTTTTATGAACGACAAAAGATATTCTCTGCTGGGAGATTCGTTCTCAGGAAGGGTATAAGCCTTAAACGAATACACAACATCGTCTGCGGAAAGCGGAATTCCGTCGTGCCATTCTGTATCCCTAAGAACGACGGTGTATATCCGCTTTGTGTCCGAATCCTGTTCAATGCTGTCTGCCAAAGCCAATTCCGGATAGCGGACTTTGCTAACCGGATCTACGGTATAATTCACAAGTCCGTCAAAAATAAGCTCGTTTGCGTTCAATCCCGACGTATTCTGCACAAGAACCGGATTCAACGAGTCCGGCAATGTAGAAACCGCCACAGTCATTCCTCTGGGCTGAACCTTTGCAATTACCACGGCAGCGGCAATAACCACTACCGCCGCAACGCCAACTATTATTCCGATTATTTTTTTGTTTATTTTTTTTGCCATAATTAGCGGCTCCTTACAACAAATGAATTGTATATGACGACTTCGCCGGAGTAACTATCCGTCTTGCCTTTCTGAATCTCAAAAAAGTATTTGTCGGATGTAAGCTGTGCGCCCGCATTCAACACCGGCCAAGAGTTTCCGACTTTATTCTGCTTGCTCACAAGATCCTGAAGATTCTTCTTTTCAATGTCTTTTCCGCTGTGGGTATTCTGATTGAACACTCTAAGAGTCCTGTTATCCTTCAGCGTGATTACAAGGTCGTTCAGCGTTCCCTTCGGAATAGAAACCATTCCCCACCAATATTCGCTCTTGGACTGCTTTGTCGCACTGAACTTTGCAGGACGAGATTTCTTTCCGGAAGCGGAGGATTTCGGGTCGGCATTGAAAAGTCCTATCATGAGAGGCAGTACGGTTTTTCCGCGGCTTTCAATTTCTTCTTTTATCGCAATTTCCTTGTTGATTTGGGCAATTTTTGCGTTCAAATCGTCTTTAAAGGATTTTGCTTCTGCAACCATGTCAGGGCTTACGTCCTTTGGATATTTTGCAGAAAACTCCTGAAGCTGACCGAAAATATCTTCCATGTTTTTTGCGATTGACTGATAATGATTTCGGGTATCGTATACGGTAAAAGCACCGTTTTTTCCGGTTCCCGAACCTTCTTCAGGCTGTCTTGCAAATTCTTCGCCAAGCCTATCCATATAAGCATAAGCCTCGTCTCGAAACACTCCGGAACGAAGGATAACAATATCCTGTCGAACTTTTTTGAACGACTTTACAGAAGCGACAACGCCGTCGGATTCGGCAACGGTAGACTGCTTTACAAGAGTATTAACCTCGGATTCAACAGCCGGATACTTTGCAATCACCGCATCATACGCCGCGACTTTTTCGTCAAAAGTTTCCTTTTCGCCGGCTTTTTTTGCCTGTTCCTGAAGCGACTTCTTCTTTGAAACAATCGTGTCTACAATTTCAATTTCACTTCCCGCCTGAGTAATCGCATCGTTCATGCCGAACAAGGCAATCGCCGATTTATTAAGCTTTTTTGCCTCGGAAAGTCTTTCGGAAGCCAAAAGTTTGTCAATTCTTGCGGCACTTACGGTAGCACCTTTTTCTTTGACATCCGCAGGAATCTGAAGCATAGAATCCAATGCGCTGAATTTGTTTACAGCCGTGTTTGTAGCCTGAAGCAGCTTTGCCTCGTTGGACGCTTTAATAGAATCCGTGCTGTCCAAAGCCTGAACACCGGCTTCGTACAACGTTACATAATTGAGCCACTTCTTTTTCTTGGACGCATCGGCAATTTCATCCCAATACGCGGTTGAGGAAGAAGGCCCGCGGTTATTCCATGCCGCAATACCTCGACCTACAGCAGGGTCGCTGTCAACCAAGTTGTCCGTTGATTCGCAAGAAAAGAACAAAGCGACAACGGCAATCAAAGCAAAAAGACCTAGTTTAGTTTTTTTCATCCATAACCTCCTGTTCGATTATATCCTTTACAAGCCGGAACCCGACATCCGGGCTTCCAACTTCAGAATCGATATTTTTGAAGTTTGAAATTCTTAAATCCAAGGGCCCATCCATCCAGGAACCGCCTTTTACAGTGCGGAAACCTTCTTCTCCGTCACGAACCATAGACGTCCATTCCCAAACGTTTCCCGACATATCCACGATTCCCCAAGCGTTCGCTCCGTTCATAAACGAACCGACCGGCGACGGTGCATTGAATTTTCCATTGCCCCTGAAATTGGCTGCCTTTGCTTTATTCGGAGTCTCGTCACCCCACGGATAAACATCGGTCGAATCAGCACGGGCTGCAACTTCCCATTCATCATCAGTTGGAAGACGATATTTTTCACCCGTTTGAGCAGAAAGCCAAGCCGCATAAGATTCGGCATCGGCGGCAGTAATTCCGACCACAGGCTGATTTTCCTGATTGTAGTCGGAATTGTCAAAATATTCGGGGAACATTTCGGATTCCGAAAGATAAAGATACGCCGCATACTGATAATTTGTTACAGGCGCAACATCTATGGCATACGGTTTAAGAGTGACGGTGCGCTTTTTTTCTTTTGCGCCGGCTCTTGAATCCTGCGGAACGGAACCGGTCGAATATTCACCGCCCTTTATCGCCACGGACTTAAAGAAATCGCCGAGATTTTCTATATACATATAATGACCTTCAACGGCGGTTTCAGCATCCAATTTTCTCATTGCCTTTGTGGCTCTTTCCGACATAGAAAACGGCGTTGAAACGGTAAGACAAATAATCTTTCCCTTGAAAACTTCGTCCATAGGAAATTCAATTTTTGCTCTTCCGCGGGAATCCGTCTTTACAACGGACACAACACCCGGAACATCCGTGCTTGCCGTAGTAATCGACAACGCCGGAAGTTCCCAAAGCGCCTTTACAGAAAGCCCGGAAACGGCTGCGCCGGATTTATCGGAAACCTTTACGGAAAATTCCGTTTCAGGATTTACAAATCCGTTTGCAGTCGGAATTTCAAAAACAAGATTTTCTACTATTGATTGACAAACATTTTCCACTTTTCGAGAAAAAAGTTCCGTTCCGTCTGCCTGCATTGTCAAAAGGTCAGCCTGACCGTATTCCGCAAGAATATTGAGGATTTCTGCGGCTTTATTCAGTTTTTCCGTGGCTGCGCCCTTTGCAATTATGGAATTGTAAAGCGGAGTCAGCGTTCCGCGAAGCTTTTCGTCGTGCGCTTTAGAATCCTTTTCCCAATCCTTGAGGCTAACTTTGTAAGCCACGGTGGTAAGATCTTTTGCCTTTGGATAAATAGGCTTTAAAGAATCAAACCTTTCGGATGCGCACTGAGCGCTTACGGAAACTCGGGACGCTTTTTCGTTTTTAAGACGCAGCGTTGCCGTCAAAGCCGTTTCAATAAGATCCTTTTTTGCGATTGCCAAGGCTTCCGCCTGAGACGAAGCCTTTCCATATCCGTAATAGAAACCCTCTTCCTCTTTTATGAGTTCTGTTTTTTTAGGCTTTGAAAAAGCCTGCACCATACAAACCAGAGAAAGACCCAAGATAGCGCAAAAAAGCTTTGCACTACTTTTCACGAATGTTTTAGACATCTTTAATCTCCTTAAAATAAGTCTACAAACCAAAGAGTTCCGGGATTGTGCAGTGTAAACTATTGTGCATTCAAGACTTGAAGAGAATAAGATGAATTTAAAATTTTACGGGAAGCCCCATTACCGGATAGAACAGCCAGCGTTTTTTTCATTTTCCTCTCCGAAGTTTTGAACTTGCTTTATCAAAATCTGCACTGCAAATCCTAACAGAAGCCAATTCAAAGACCGCGATTTTACCCATCGGCCTTTTGCGAGATAAAATGTAACAGAACATTTACAGTTAATCAACAATATTTATTACAATAAAATTATATGGAAAATAACGGCTTCCGACCATTTATCAACACGCCTTCAAAAAAGGGTTGACACTTTTAGACAAAAACTATACTGTAGTCAAACAATTCGACGCGGGGTAGAGCAGTTGGCAGCTCGTCGGGCTCATAACCCGGAGGCCGCAGGTTCGAGTCCTGCCCCCGCTATACGAAAGTTTCAGTTTTAGCTGAAACTTTTTTTATTTAACATGATGAAAAGCAAATCATTGAGTTTACCGCAACTTGCTCGGAATGAATTTTTCATTAAAGTTTGATTTGTTCTGCTTTTCTTCACCGAATTTTTAAATCTTTTTTGGGGAGTTTCATACTTTGCTGCCTAACAATCACTTAGCCTTCATTGCCGCTAAGGTAAGGCTAGATTAAAACGGATGTTAGGTGATTTTCTTTTTTGTATATTTATATTCAACCTTTTTATTATTTCTATAAGCATACAGAATTTTCTTTTCTTCATCAATTCGAATTTTACCGATTTTGATTTGTTTTTTTGAAGGCATATTTTCATGCTGATAAATGCAAAGTAAACCGTTTTCTATACCCCAATATTCAATTGGACCGGTAACAAAAGATTTTTTTTTCCCATAAATACAAGTTACTGTTTGCATTCCATCATCTGCCTTATGAAATACAAAAGTTTCTATTTTCGTATCGGATATAAGCTCAAAACGATGATTGATAATTTCTTCTTCACTCCAATGGAATAATAAATCACTGTTTGTATAAATTCCAATCCAATTGGTAATTTTCTTTATAATTTCATTTCTGTTATCTTCGGATACATGAATATAATGCCAGAAATCAGCTGCACTATGTACTTCTCTTTTTATATTTTTATACATTACATTTTCAAAATAATCATCAGACATTTTATACATATCGAGAAGCATACAAATAGCAACATCACCCTCCGTCATAGGACAAACCAAATTGGGAATGCAATATTTCGTTTCTTTTATAGATTTTGCTTTTTCAAGTAGTACAATTGTATAATTATGATTTGCTATTATTTTTCGATAATCCTTATCTAACAATTCGACAGGAGTCACATCGGCTGTCTTTAATACAATATATTTTTCATTAAGTTTTTTATGCACAAAACTTTCAAATAAATCTTTTACAGATTCTTCTTTACAGGAAATAAGACTGATAGAAAATATAAAAGACAATAGCAATATTTTTGGTTTCATTGATTTTTTATTTTGATTTATTCAATCTGTCTCCTACGGTTTTATAAATCTTTAATTTGTCCCTTTTATCGATACCCCAAATTTCGACAATCTCTACTTTCGTCGGAGCAATGAGGCGATAAACAATTCTTATACTTTTGTTACAAGCGTACAGTTTATAAAAACCCGTAAGGTCAACATTATCTTTATTTCCAACTTCACCGCCCGCAAAGGGATTTGTTTTTAACTTTTCAATTTCCTTATTTACCGGCTTTTTTTGACTTCCGTCAAGATTTTTATAATCCTCAGCTGCTTCCGGAATAAAAAGAATTTGAATTCCTTTTTTGCTTCTTCCATCAGTCTTCCTTTATTGATTCCCAACTGACGGATTTTGAGGCATCATAATGTTTCATTCTTGATTTTATATCGTGAGCAATTTCAAGCCGTTCAAACGCTTCTTCAAGCATTGACAGATATTCATATTGCTGAAACGGAATTATAACGGCTTCCATAGTACTGTTTTTGAGAATATAAATCGATTCGTTTTCTTCGGAAATCCTTCTCACAGTCCAAGTAAGTTCTTTTTGTAATTTTGTAATAGGCATCATTTGAGTAGTTTCTATTAACATATTACCACCTCTATATATAATAATATGTAGTTTTATATATGGTAAAGTCTTATTTTAAGACAAAACAAATGTGCGCATTGAAGCGGGGGATAGCTGTTATTCTTCTCGCCGTTCTACAAGAATTTGAATATCGTTTGTTATTTTAAATATATCCAAAAGTTGTTTTGCGTAAACTCGTGCTCTTTCCGAACTGAGCGATCCTTCCGAATAAATATCCGTGTTTCCGATTTTTTTAGGTTCAACAAGCAACTTTTTATCTATTGAAATTATAGGGTCTTTGATATTCTTTCGATATTTGCTTTGCGATTTATGTATTATGTTATCTGCAACAATACTTCTAAATTTTTCAAAATCCAATTCGCTTGTAATTTTACAAATTGCATTAAAGTAATACCGCCATGAAGTAATTCCTAAAGATTTATTTTTATACAATACATCTTTCACATAAGAACCGCTCATATTTGTTGTCGTATCAGATGCAGGGTATAAACCGTTTTCGCATTCGACAGTCATTAATGGTTTTGTTCTTTCAAGCGGTTTCATAATTGCCGCGCATGCTCGTTTTGCTAAATCGTTATTTCTAAAAATAATTTGCTCTTCTTTCCAGTCGGAGTTTGTTGCAACTTCTTTTGTAAGATTGAATTGAACGTGCTGTATAAACTTTAATTTATCCGGCCATGGTTTATTGGAATTTGAAGCATTATAACCTTGCGACATAATGCCAAGGTTTCCAATACAGTTCAAATATTTTTCATAAATAAGATATGTTTTTTCTTTTCCGTCAAAGTTATCATACCACCATTGATTCGGAGTTTGAGGCATAAAATGTTCGACTGTTATATCTTCTAAAGGTACGCCTATATTTTTTGTTTCCGCCTCTTCTATTTTTCGCAGCAACACCTTTCCATAGGTATGATTGTATTTCCGAGACTGGGTTAAAGCTGAATAAAAATCGTTATCATCCGGGTAGCGCCCCGCTTTTGTATTACTGTTTGACAGTTCAAAATATAGAGTGTCGTATGAAGCTGTTATTTCATCATTGTCCATTTTTTCTATCAACTTTTGAATAACTGCACGCAATGCGCCGCCCCCGCCTGAAGGAGCGACAATACGGTAGCGGAGTAAAAAGTCTGACAAAAGTTTAAATATTTTCACCAACTCATTTTCACTCGTATCGTACAGTTTATTCATTAAATATAAATACAAGGGGTATACATCTTCTGTTTTTAAGGCGTTCAACTCTTGAATGTGCTTATTTAATTGTTTGTTCGGAGTATTGAAATTTCTCATCCAATTAAAATATTTTGAATAAATTTCCAATTCTTGTAATATCTTTTCATGCGATACATTTGCATTTGAAAAATATTCTTTGAATATCGAATAAATCTCTTCATTTGCAACATCATCGTACGTTTTTATAACCAAATAATTTTTTGCTAAACGGGAAATAAATTCATTGCCGACTGTTGTCTCAATATTTACCCAATAATTATCATACAAACATTGCTGCTCGATTGGCGATTTTGAAATTAAAAGATAGTTTCTCATTAAATCCGCAGCGCTTAACGGTTTTCCGGTTGAATTGATTTTTTCAAAGATTGTTTGAACGGTTTCCAAATCATTTTCAATTTGAAGATTCACCCCCACAATTTCTAATTTTTGAATGGTATTGTAAATATCTACTAATGAAATTGTAGTTTCGTTTAATAAGCGTAAGAAACATTTATAATTTTTTATAATATTATTATTTTCATCTTTAATTGGCGTTTTTTCTATAACAGAAAGAAAACTTTGATAATCATACGAGGTTTGTTTTAATCGAATTCTAAACTTATCAATGCTTGTATCATTCTTCAAATATCTTGTAGTTATTTTACTTTGGAACTCCGCATCTTTTTCGCAATCACGCAGCGCACACAAAAGTAAAACAATGGTACTTATTCTTTGTTGTCCATCTACTAAAATTAATTCTTGAAATTCAGTGCCATTATTGTCTCCAAAATAATACACTACATTGCCTAAATAATGTGTTTTCTGTTTTTTAAAAGCATTCTCTATATCGGAGAATAATTCTTCGCATTGTTTATTTGACCATTCATAATTTCTCTGAAATGGCGGGATAATAAAAACTTTATCCAAACCGCCAATAAAATTGAGAACGCTTGTTTCGCTTGCCTTCATTTTTTCTCCTGAAATGCTGTAGTACGAAATTCGGCTAACACATTTTTAAACCTTATTGCACAAATATTCAACGTAAGTTCCAAAAAGAATATTTGTTGAGCCCGATTACTTCATAATCGAAGTGCTTTCTTCTATTTTATTTTTCAATTCCGCATACCATTCTTTTGGCGGCAATGAAGAATTAAATTCATAATTGAATATTTTATACAATTCTGAATATCGTGTTTTTGTTTTTAACAGAGAGATAACCAAATCTGTTTCCAAGGGAATAATCATCATTCCGTTTACAGATTTTGACCCGTCGGAATTATAATAAAATCCACTTTTTCTTGAACGAAAATCGGAAATAAGTTGCAAGTGAAGATAATTTGATACAAAAGCACAATAAGTCTGATGCCCAGAATGTTCCAAAATATAATCACCTAAGTGGCGGGAAACAGGTTCCATTTCCATTCTTCTTTGATTTTTTGAGTCTGACAAAGTTGCTTCGATTAATAAATCGTGTTTTGGATAATCGCTTGTTTTTTCATATTTCCAAATAATATCAGCTTTGCCGCCGCCCGCATGAGTTTTTGGAAGCAAATCCGCTTCAAGCGACAAATTCATAAAATGTAAAATATTTCCTTTACGTTCACTTATTTTGTACCAGGCAATTGCTAAAATATATTCAAAGATTATTGGAGCATCTGCACCATCTGTAACAAGTTTTTGAATTTCTTTATCATTAGAAGGTCTGTTCCTCTTTTTAAACAACTCAAGAATTTCAATAATCTTTGAATCTGTAAATTGACTGTCTATAAGCTGATTGAAACGGGCAAGTCTTTTATCGTCTACAAGGTGTTTGATTTCTGCAATTTTAGTAAACGAAGTTTTGCAGTCTTTATTTATTTCAGCTAACAGTTTACTTTCATCAAGTTTCAGATATGGGGAAATCTCTTCCAGAGGAACTGGGTTCTGTAAATTTTCTGATTTTAAAAAAGCAAGCGAATAAAAATCATCAGGCAAAAGAGAAAAATAATATTTTGGAATTACATCGAATTTTACCACACTGTCAGCGAACAGTAATGTATCCGAGATTTTTTAAATAACGACGATTTAAATCAAAATAATCTTCAAGAGTTCTCTTGATTTTTATTAAATGCATTGTTTTAAAAAACGTTGCTTTGAATTTTTCCTCATCTGAACAATATGAAAACATATTTGCAAGCTGTAATTGCTTTAAGGGATTTTTTCTAATTGCCGCTACTGATGAAGTTTGAAAAAGAAATTTTCTCCAATGTGTTTTTACATTTCCAATATCAGAAGCTTCATATAGTTTTAAAATCGCAGATTCCGACTTATCATCGTCAAAATAAACTTTCTTGATTGCCTTATACAACGGAAAATATGATTTATCGTATCCCTTGCTTTTTCGATTTAAGCCGATTTTGCAAAAAGTTTCTTCTGTAATCGATTTTTCAGAAATAAAATAATTTAATACAGATTTGTAGTTTTCCTGTTTCATGAATATTTCTTCAATAATCGAATCTATATTTTCATTTGTTCTGTTTGTCTTCAGCTTCCGAATTATAAAATCTGTAGATTCTTTATTTATGCAGAGCGGAAACAAATACATAAACTCATATTGGTTTAAGTAACCGAATTCTTTTAGAAGCCTTGAAAGCAGTATAAAAGGACGCACGCCTGTTGTTTTATCGATTTCAATATAAACTTTTAGCAGCTGCTGAAAATAGATAAAACTATCTTTCGGAATTTGAAGAAAATTATCGCCGGAAAAGTTTCCATCCTTTGCAATTTCAAGTAATTTTTCTCCGACAGAAGTTAATCTGCGGTTATCATCAATCAAGCCGATATCACGCATTCCGGAAGTTTTCTGTCGAGCATCTTTTGCTTTACGATGGGCGTCCCCTTCTTTTAAAAAGCCATTTTCTTTTATGAAGTTGTAATATGATTCTTGAACGGATTCATTGCTTTCCCATTTTTTGTCTTTGTATTCCGGAAGTTGCCAAAATTTTTTAAGTAAATCAAGCTGCTCTTCAATTTTTTTATTGAAGCTTTGCATACGAAAACTTGTTGTTCCTAAACTATAATAAAAAGATTTAAAAGAAATATGTTCGTCTGCCATATTTTACAACTCGTAATTTGTTATCAAAACCTCGTCCGTTTTTTCGGCATTTTCTTTTTTATGATAATTTGAATTTTTATATGAATGATTTAAATGGTGGCAGATGTAATTATTTACAGCAAGCCAATTTTTCAAAATTTGATTTTCCTTACCATCTGTTGACAAAACATTTGAAAGTGCAAACTTTATTCCTTTTTTAGTACATTCATCTAAAAAGGCAAGAAGTTTTTTTTCTTCATTTTCTGTCCAACTTTTTTTCTCATTGTAAGTTGCCGTTGTAATTAAGTACGGCGGGTCAGCATAAATAAAAGTGTCGGGTTCTAATTTTTCCAAATCAAGTTTTTCAAAAGAATAATTTGTAAACTTCATTTTTTTATTTTTAATTCCGTTTGCAAAGCGAATTAATTTATTTCGCATTTTCTTATTAAAGTCTCGTTTCCCAACCGGAAGATTATAATTACCTGCTGAATTAAAACGAATTTGATTATTAAATGCATAAACTACAAGTGTAAAAAATTCATAATAATAATTTTCATCAGCAGCTGAAATTGAATTAAAATGTTCTCTCAGTTCTAAAAAATGCGGTCGGTTATATTTTCCAAGACCTGCAGAAGAATTGCAACCATAAAAATCATACTTTTGTTTGGTAGTATCAGAAAGATTGTATTTTTCAATGACAGATTCTATTTTTTTAGAAAACACATCAGCTCCGTCTGATTTTATTTTTTTTAGCAAACTGATTAAATGTTTTTCTTCATCGTTGCAAATACATTTTTTTGCATTTATATTTGCAGCTACATTACAACCTCCACAAAATAAATCAATAAAAGTATCTATTTCATCCGGGAATAAAGGTAAAATCTGCGGAAGTAATTTGTATTTTCCGCCTGTATAATTTAAAGGCGAGACGATTAGATTTACCGGCACTTGCACAAGAAGAGCCTCTCTTGATTATCGTTTCGCTCGGACTTTCCTGTTGTAAATGTTTTATAATATTCAGAAAATATTTGAACTTTACCGCGTTTTTTTAGAGAGGATAAAATTTCATCATTTGAAATACGTGCATTAGAGCGGGCATTTCCTTTATTTTCCATATTATTATAGGAAACTAAAATATATTTAGCATCCAATTTTGAAATTAAATCATCAAAAACTTTTGGAGCGGATTGTGTGCAGTACTTACTTTTTAATGACGTTCTATCCATTTTTTTTGCAACACCAAAAACTTCAGGTTTTTGCCAGCGAGCAACATTTTCAACAAGATGATAGGCATCGCAATACTGCCTGGAATTATATGGCGGGTCTAAATATATGACATCACTTTTTATTGTAGGAGCAAGTTCATTAGATTCGATATTAAAACATCTATTTTCTGGGTTTAGATTTTTTTCTGCCGCTAACATTCGCATTTCTAAAACTTGGTCAGATAAATCGACATTTTTTCTCCATGCATCATAATGTCCACAAGTATTTGCAATTCTATCCATTGCATAAAGTAATGATGTCAGTAAAATCGCATATTCGCGATTATTTATAATTTTTGCATTTTTCTTTTCTTCTATATCTTCGCGAATAAAACCAATTTTTGAACAAACATCGCGGGAAAAATATGTATCGGAAAAATTTTTTGTCATGTAATTTTCTTCAATGATGTCTAAACTATTATAAATAGTAATAAAGCTTATCAATTTATCCCGGTCAAAATTCTCCGGAGAAAACCATGCTGTATTTGAAATATAGTTTGAAAACAGAATATCGTTTGTAGTAATTTTTTTGTCAGTATAAGCGGACGCAACAGTTCCTGTTCCGGCAAAAATATCTGTAAATGAGTCAAAGTCTCCGCAGTTTTCTGTTATAATTTTTGTAATAAATGGCAAGAGTTTATATTTGTTCCCTAAATAGCGACGATTATTTATTTTTGTTGTTTGAACTCTCATATTCTCACGCCCTGACTTAGAACTATATCAAAATTCTTCTCAATTGTCAGCTTGAAGCAAATCTTATCAAAAAATCAACATCCATACAGGCTGTTTTAAAAGTAGGCAATGTTCCATACCGAATATAAATGATGCAGTTTCCATTGTTATGTTTAGAAGCAGTTGCGATTTTAAAACCATAATCAAAAAAATTTTTAACGGAACATATGGAAGCAATCGGTTCCCATATTACTTATGACTAGCGAATCTGCTTGCAATAGTAAAGCCTGAATCTCACAATCATGAATCACAAAATTGAATATTTTATACAATTCTGAATATCGTGTTTTTGTTTTTAACAGAGAAATAAACAAATCTGTTTTCAAGGGAATAATCATCATTCCGTTTACAGATTTTGAGCCGTCGGAATTATAATAAAATCCACTTTTTCTTGAACGAAATGTGCTTCCCGAAAAATGCCTTTTAAGCAAATTGAAGAATAAACTCGTTATCAAAAAGTCCGGATTGTTTTATGGAAAATCCTTTTACAAGCCGCCTTACGCAGTGCTGAAATATGCAATCTATTACAGCAGTAATAGACCACCTATTACGGCTGGAATAGGTCACCTATTGTAGCTACAATCGATGACCTATTGTAGTACTAATATATGACATACTTTAGATAACATAAATCTTAGTTGCCGGGGTTATCTAAACAGTTTTTCGGAACTAAACCGTTTAAGACACTATTCACTGAAAAATATTAAACATACGCGGCATCCGAGTCTCAAACAGGAAAGAAAATAAAAATCTTTTTCTCCGACTTCCGGCACCGTTTTATTTAATAACAACCATTTCCAAACGGAACGCTGTGCTGCCATTCCGCATTGGTTACGCCGTACTTTTTTCATGATTTTTGTAAAAAAGACTTGACATTTTC
>CALHVG010000082.1 GCA_938039145.1 uncultured Treponema sp. | reverse complement strand
GGGGGGGGGGGTGTAAGAATAATGATATGGTACATCTGTGTCAATACCGCCTGTTATTTGGTTTTGTATTATTCTATAACCGGTATATGTATAATGCAAGGAATTTTTGGAGCATTTTCTTTTTAAAAAGATCTTTTTGTGGGTTGGAGGAGAATCTTCGGTTTTGGAATAATATCTGACAGTCCGAAAGAAAAAAGTCTTAATGGCTGTCTCTTTTTTCTAAACAAAATTTTCCACGCTCCGAAAATATAGACAAGGAATATGCGGGTAAAATTTAGAAGCCTTTTGAGGCAAGGCCTGCAAAGGAAAGAACTTTTCTCTTGTCCGTTTTTCCTTTTTATGGAGATTTTTTTATGATAAGAGGCTGGTATACGGGTGCTTCAGGAATGAATGCCCAGCAGAACAGACTTGATGCGATTTCGAACAACCTTTCGAACGTAGACACCGCAGGCTACAAGAAGGACATCTCAATCTCAAAGTCATTTCCGGAACTTCTTTTAAGGCGGACAAACCTTGACGGAGTTTACCAGACTCCTTTCGGAAGTGCGGAAGCTGCCCCTATAATCGGAAAACTCGGACTTGGTGTCGAGACCAACGAAAACTATACGGACTTTACGCAAGGTTCTTTCAGAGAGACGAATCAGAAAACCGATGTGGCTTTTGGCGGAAAGGGATTTTTTTCCGTGGAAACTCCATATGGGGAACGCTACACAAGGGACGGAAATTTCATCCTTGGAAAAGAAGGAATCCTTGAGACTAAGGAAGGTTTTCCTGTCCTTGGCGAAAACGGTTACATCCGTCTTGAAAATGACAGGTTCACTGTGAACGAGGACGGTATCATCTATTCCGAGGAGAACGAGCTTATCGACCGCTTCAAGGTGGTGCGCTTTGAAAACGAGCGTTACCTTAAAAAAATCGGCGGAAATCTTTTTTCTTCGAACGATATATCGGGTTCTGCCCACATAGCGGAAGGTTTTGAACGCCCCAGATTTCTGCAAGGCTACATGGAGACATCCAACGTGAATGTTGTGAACGAGATGGTACAAATGATAGAGGTCAACAGGGCGTACGAGGCGAACCAGAAGACCATCACAAGCGAAGATTCCATGATGGGAACTTTGTGGAGCAGGGTAGCCATGTATTCGGGCAGGTAGAATTAAGTAAAAATAGACGGCGGGCGTTTTACGGATGCCTTTAAGGAAAAGTCGCTGTCTTTCGTTCAGGTGAAAGAATAGGACTTTATTTTTAGATACGTTTTTTGGGAGATTTTTTATGGTAAGAAGTTTATGGACAGCCGCTACGGGAATGAACGGACAGCAATCCAATATGGATGCGATTTCAAACAATCTTTCTAACGTGAACACCACAGGCTACAAGCAGCAGCGTGTTGAGTTCGAGGATCTTATATATCAGACTGTGAAACTTGCAGGAACTCCAGCCACGGAAGATACGGTTACTCCTGTGGGAATACAGCAGGGCTGCGGTGTGAAAGTCGCCGCCACCCAAAGGATAATGGGGCAGGGGTCTCTTCAGCACACAGGTGTGGACACTGATGTCGCGATAGTTGGAGAAGGCTTTTTCCGAGTTCAGAAATACGACGGAAGTTATGCATATACACGTGATGGAACTTTCAAGGTGGATTCGGCGGGACAGGTTGTTACCTCGAACGGAAACAGGCTTTTGCCTGAGATAATTCTTCCTGAAGGCTACGACGTTTCCACTATGAATATAACGCAGACTGGAAAAGTTTCTGTAAAAGTAAACGGCCAGAACGAGCCTGTGGAAGTTGGGCAGCTGGAACTTTTCAGATTTCCAAACGCTGTAGGACTTTCCGCAGATGGCGACAATATGTTCGTTGAAACGAACGCATCCGGAGTTGCCTATGGCGGTCGTCCGGGATATGAAGGCTTTGGAGACACAAGGCACAAGTTCCTTGAGATGTCAAATGTTTCCGTAGTGAACGAGATGACGCAGATGATAGTTGCACAAAGAGCTTATGAGTTCAACTCTAAGGCAATACAGACAAGCGACAGTATGCTTTCAACCGCAGTGAACCTGAAACGTTAGTAAATTAAGCTCTAAAGTCTTATAAAAGGTGCTTTCTCAAAAGTAACAGACTTTTGAGAAAGCCTTTTTTTTATGAAATTTATAAAAATGATGTGCTTATCGTAAAACGATTATTTTTACTCCGTAAAGATTTTTTTTTCTGTTCCGATAATCTTTATAGGAGTTTTTGAGATGGAAGTAGGATTAGTAAATTCGTTCTCTTCGCTTTCCGGAGGGAGAGCAGCCGTTCAGAGCGCAAAAATAAACGGCGAAAAGGCAAAGTTTTCCGACCTTGTACAGAACCTTAGCGGAAAAAATGGAGGCGGAACGCTCTCGTCATCTCAGGTGGTAAAAAACGGTAGGCTTAACGGAGAATACACAAGCGGATTTTCAGGTTCGTTTTCAAATCCTAACGACAAAGCATCCCTTCCCAAAGGAGCCGCTTCAAATCAGGCGAACAACCATGTTATTCAGGACAAAATTGACAGGTCGTCTGTGCTATACGAAAAATCCATGGAACTTGAAAGTTATTTTGTAAAGGAAATGCTTTCTTCGATGCGGAAAACCGTTTCAAAATCCGCACTTTTTTCAGAAGATTTTGCAGGAAAAATGTACGAGGATATGCTTTTTGACGAATATGCCACAAGCATGACCAAAAACGCAGGATTCGGACTTGCAGACCAGATTTATCTTAGTCTGAAAGATAAATGATTTCGCTTATTTTAGAGCTGATTTTTTCACTTTCGTTGTCGGCATTCCTTTTTTTTAGAATCAGAAAAGAGTGCGCAAAAGAAAAAAATGCTCAGAACAAAAAGAAAATCCTGATTTACAGGGTGATTTTTTTAGGGCTTTCAGCGATAGCCGCAATCACTTTTTTGCAGATTCTCTTATTTCGCTTTTCCATGATGACTAAAGGTTCGGCTTTGTAAAAATGCAAGGCGATTTTCTTTGAATTTCGGCTCACGAGCCGTAACAGGGGGCTTAAAGGCACTTCTGTACCGCTTGCTCCCTGCCGACAGTCTTATTCATCTTTATAATTTTTTCTATAGCGTTCCAACAACATTGTGCGTGCCGTCGGCATTGTAAATAAGCACTCGGTTTGTCTTAAAGTCTACCTTGTAAATCTGAGGGGCTCCGCTTTTGTCCCAAGAATTTGTATCGAAGTTATAAGTGAAGACATCCTTGCTGAACCATGAGCTGTCTCCGAATCGGGAGCAGTACAGCTGATTGCCCCAAGGCATCTGCACAACGCTTATCTCGGTACCGCCCGTATTAAGATACCGCGCACATTCAAGCGTTCCGCCATGCTTTCTTCCTGTGTTGTAAATGCAGTTATTGTACTCCGTAACGGAAAAAAACGCCCTGTCATTCTTTTTGCTGCTCACCAATATGCCGGTGTACGAAAATACTAGGGGTTCAAAATTTTCTATCCTGTACAGAAACCGATACAAACCGGGACTCCTTACCATGCTTAGCACTGCGAAAACAGGAGCTGTATTAGCACTTGCTCTAATCAAGGGAAAAGATGAAACATATTTTCCTGAAAATTCCGCATCGAGGGAAGGGAGAGGACTGTACAATACCTTTTTTGAAATTTCAGTAAACTCATATTTTCCGTCTTTCAGTTTTAGAACCTTGTAACCTTCCTCCTCTTCTTCCTCAACATTGAAATCCGAAAATCTGGTACACAAAGTATATGCAGCCCCATTTCTGAATCTAAGTCCATCTATATCGCTCACATCTAAATCACTGTGCTGGACATTGTATTTGTGCAGAATTTTCCCATCTCCATCCAGCTCCCTTATGGCAATACCTATCCTTGGGTCGCAGTATGTTGCGGCAAAAACAGTTCCTCTGTCTTCACATATCTCCAGATATATAGGTCTACAGTCGAGGTCTATGAACTTGAACTCTCCTGTTGGAACATTCAATCTAATAAGATTCCTTTGTATTCCATCTGCCGTAATCCATATATTTTTCCCCATGGTTACCATATCATAAATCCACAAACTTCTTCCGTTTTTTTTTGCCCAGGACGGATTTGTGGTAAGGTAATAATTCCTTACGAGTTTGCCGGTTTCCTTGTTCCATACCTGTATGGACTGCGGATAGTTTGTGGCAGCAAACACATAGTCGTCCGACCATTCAAGACTCTCAAAATTTCCAAAAATCTCCCTGTCGGGCTTCAAATCCATAAGTCCGCACGACGAAAAGCCCAAAAGGATTGCAATGAGCGGCAAAGTCAGGCGTTTCATAGGCTTGCCCTAATATTTATATCTGCCTGCGGCTCATACAGCACTTTTTCCCATGTATTTTCCTCTGAACCTACAGTATAGGCAGACCTTGAAGAACCGTCCTGCAGAAATGAAAGCAGGTCAGCCTTAGCGTCTTTTTGGTAATAACTGACATTCACATTGTTCTCAGCGTCAAAAGTGTAATTTGGTGAATATTCAGTACCATTTTTACAGCCCACAAATGCAAGAACTGTAAATCCGATAAAAAAATTGATTTTTTTCATTGCTTTCTCCTTATTTAGCATAAAAACTGAAGTTGCTCTGAACCTACAGTATCGGAGCATGTTATTTCTAAGTGTGATATTTTATGTCGTGCTGTTTCAACGACTAAAAACTCGATAACCTAACTGATAAGGGGTAAAAAACAGATATAGCCAATTAACTATATGTTTGTCAATTTTTTAAGAACGCAATACGTTTTTTTTAAGAAACCGAAGTTATCTTTTATTCCCTTTTTTATTATGTCATTCGTAAGCGATTCTGTCCATAAAAGACATAAAAAAATGGGGCTTCAACATAAAAAAGAATTTTTGCTCTAAATTCCGTCATAGATACAAGCTGGTTTTTCTATGCTTAACGTTTCCGGCTCGAAGAGAATCTTAATCCTGATAAAACCGAATAATTCTTCTGACTTATCGCTAAGTTTTACGCAGAAAAATGACAAAATCCTTTGCGATTCGGATTTAAAAACCTCTATTCCTACATTTTAAATATCTTGTGATTTTCTTCCAAAGAACGCAAAGCGCCTGTAAATTTCGGTTCGCTCGGAAGTCCGTCTCCGTTTTTTCTTGGAATAATATGCACATGAAGATGGAACACGGTTTGTCCTGCGCATTGGTTGTTCGCATTAAGTATGTTGATGCCTTCACAGCCGCAGTTTTTTACGCAGTGTTCGGAAACTTTTTTTACAGTGTCCATCACATGGTGGAGCGTTTTTTCGTCTGCATCCAAAATGTTCGTGCAATGTTTTTTGGGAATGACCAGCATATGTCCGTCGACATCATTTGCTATGTCCATAAAAGAAAGCGTATGCTCATCCTCGTAAACTTTCATGCACGGAATATCTCCGTTAATGATTTTGCAGAAAATACAATCTTCCATATTTATAAAAACTCCTTTTTATGCCGAATTCCCCGCTTTAAAATATGGCTCTGATTTTTCAAAGCGGAATGTGGCAAATGTCGATTTATTATAAACTCACATGGAAAAATTGTAAAAGCTCAAAAACAGGCAACTTTGTACAGCTTCTAGACCTTAAATTTCTTCACTTCATGCGCAAGGCGTTTGATGCTCAGGTCGTTTTTTTGGGCGAGGTCATCAACCTCTTGGACTGTAGAATTGATTTGCATTACGCCGTCGGACATTTCATTCATGCTGTCTTTCAGGCGGAGCGTCAGGTTATCGAGTTTGTACATTTCTTCAAAGATACCGCGCCCGCCTGTGAGCATTTCTTCCGAGCCGGTTTTGACATCGGCGGTTATCGCACTGATACGTTTGATAGCCTCAAGCACTTCCTTGCTGCCGTTTTCCTGTTCGTGCATGGCGGCTGTCAGCTCTGTGCTCATGCTGCGGACACTCTCGGACAGATTAAAGATAGTGTTGAAGTTTTCTTCGACAATTTTTGTGGATGAGGACAAAACGGTAATCTCGTCTTTTAAATGGCGGAGCGTTTCCGTAATTGCCTTGCCCTGAGAACTTGATTCCTCTGCCAATTTACGAATCTCATCGGCAACGACCGCAAATCCCTTGCCGCTTTCTCCCGCATGCGCCGCCTCGATAGCCGCATTCATTGCAAGCAGGTTTGTCTGTTCGGCGATGTTCTGAATTACGTTGCTCGCTTCAAGAAGGCCGCCTGACTGCTCGATAATTTTCTGCGTTACCGTGTTCGAGTTCTGTAGCGTCTGTTTACCTTCCGCTGTTGCCTGTGCAAGCGTATTTGCGAGAGTATTGCTCTTTTCAAGCGACTGCGAGATTGAATCGATATTCGCCACCATCTGTTCAATTGATGCAGAAGAACGCATCACACTTGCCGCCTGATTTTCAATATTTCCGTTGAGTGCTTCAAGGTTTCCGATAATTCGGCTGACAGTTCCCGTCGTCTCCGAAACGCTCGTCGTCTGCTCATGCGCCTGCGACTTCACTCCCTCTATGCTCGCCCGAATCTCGTCGATTGACAGTGCCGTCTTCGTCATGCTGACTGCAAGCGAGTTTCCGAGATTTTCCATAATAGCACTGTGCTTTCCGACTGACCCAATAGATTTCCGCAGTTTCTGGATTGTCTTATTGAAAAAGAGCGAAATGTCGCTAATCTCATCATTTCCACGCGTCGGAAGACTTACCGTCAAGTCGCCTTCGCCTTCCGCAATATTTTTAAGTGCCTCCGCCGTTGTTACCAGCGGGCGACTAAGCCTGTGCGACAGGATACTTGTAACCCCGATGACGAGCAAAATAATCGCAAGAGAGATAATGCCTAAAATCTGGATAAGTTGGTAGATGGAATCCATAAATTCCTTTGCTTCAGCGTGAACGATAAGCGTCCAATCCGTCTGCGCAATTTTTGTGTATACGGCAGTTTTTGCCTTGCCGTTCTCTGTGTAAAAGCCAATGCCAGTGCCTTGATCGGAAAGCGCCCGCTCTTCAAACTGTGCAAGTTTTTCAAGCGATGAATCTTCCTTTGCCAGCTCCAGAGTGGATTTCTTGCCTTTTATGCTCTGTTTGACATCGTTTATGTCAGGGGCGACGATTGTAATTCCCTTCTTGTCAAGAATATATAGTTTTCCACCTCGCCCAAGTTTAATTTTTTCGCTGTCCTTTGACATTTGGAGTGCATCGTATTCAACTGCAACGATACCGATTGTTCCGCCGTTTATGCCGTGAACGGGAATTGCCATTCGGTATTCTATTCGCTTTTCGTCTGCCGACAAATGCGGACTGCTTAAATACATACCGTCCTCTTCTATCAGCCTAAACCATTTTTTCTCTTTGCTGTCTTTTTTCATAGCACCGTCTGTGTACCATCGGATTCCGTTTGCCGCCGCATACATAACCCTATGCCAGCCGAGTGCCTGATTGCGTTTTAGTTCCTTTGATAAAAACGCCATTTTAATATCCGGAGACACATCCGGATCGGCAATAGTAGGGCAAGCTGCAATCGTTTCAAGATTCGATTTCGGCGATGTGATGTACCGTTCCTCAAAAAGTTTCGCTTGGTCTTCGGCAATCGTATGAAGATTTGATTGAATGCGAGCCGAAAGAGACTGTCGGGCTTGCCAAACCGCAATAAAACTCAAACCGCAGATTGAGATGGTACTTAGAAAACCGAAGTAGAGCAGTAGGCGAGTGCGGATTGTAAAACGTTTGCTGACTGTCATGGAGTCTCCTGAAAGGGGGATAGTTAAAGTTACTGTAAAGGTGAAAATTTAATCTGTCAAGAAAAAGGAATTATAACTTTAGGAAATTGATGCAGTCGGGGGATGGCGGTGTAATGAGTGCTTCAGCTAATTACGGCTCTTCCGCCCGCCCCGGTTTGCCTGCGGCAAACCGGAATAAAATCTATCTGATACAAAAGACGTGGCTTTCACAACAAACGAGTTTTGCGTAGTAAAACGAGTGGCTGGCGGACAATCTTAGGCATACTTCATCATATAATGCTTCCGATGTCCGCCCCAAGAATCGGACTGAAGTCCGATTCTTGCAAGATGGGTTATACAAGTTTTCCGCAAGGAAAACTTGGGGCGGCGGACGAAAAGTAATAGCTGTAAGACCGATTTTTACCGCCGCCCTCTGATGGGGTTCCCTCTATTTCCCTTTTATTAGACTTTAAATTTTCCTACTTCCGCCGCAAGCCCTTGTATACTTTCCTTGTTTTTCATCGCAAGTTCGTTGACTTCGTTTACTGCGTTGTTTATCTGCGACACACCGGCACTCATCTCGTTCATCGAATCCTTGATGACCGCCGTAAGACTGTCTAGCTTCTGCATCTCCGAAGCCACGCCTTTTCCACCAATCAACATCTCCTCAGAACCGTTTTTGACCTCGACCGTAACCGAATTGATATTCTTGATTGCGGCAAGCACTTCCCGGCTACCGTTTTCCTGCTCGCGCATGGCGGCGGTCAGTTCAGCACTCATTCCCCGCACGTTCTCCGCCAGCTGGAAAATTGCGTTGAACTTCTCCTCCACGATTTTGGAACTTTCCGCAAGCCCTCGAATGTCATCGCTAAGGTTTTTTAGCGTATCGGTTATCGTCTTTCCTTGGACGCTGGATTCTTCCGCCAACTTACGGATTTCGT
>CALHVG010000081.1 GCA_938039145.1 uncultured Treponema sp. | reverse complement strand
TCAACCTCTACTTCATCTTTTTTTCCTTCGTATAGTTTTAAAGACTTCAACTTAAGGTCTACAGCTTTTTTCTCTATTATAACAACCTTAACATCTTCTTTCCAAGCTTGATATTGCCCTTCAAGAGCTTTAACACTCAATTTAATTGTGTTATCTCCCATCTGCAAAGAACCATTTGAAACCTCTACATCGATTTTTTTATCTTTTTCTTCCAGGCGTTTAAGCTCTTTTAAAGTCCGCCTTGCGTTCTTTGCGTAAAACGAAAGAAGAATGCGCATTTTTATAAAATCCATGATTTTTTTTCGGCGCATAAAAAGAATCAGCAGGAAAAGCAAAAAAATCAAAAAAAGAACGATAAAAAGCCAGACAAAATATATAGTTCCAGGCACAAGAAGCGGCGCAATCGGCGGAAAAAACAGCTCCTCGCTTTCGCCTGAAAGAACGGAACTTACTTCAAACGGATTCGGGCTTATCATCAATGGAGCAAAAGTATCCGCGGTCAAAAGCGGCATAAGGTCAAATGAAGGAAGCACAATATTTCCCGTTTTCCAAGGAGTAAGAATTAATATCACAGTGCAGGAAGAACCGTTTTTTCTTAGAACGGCGTTCTGCACGGAAAACTCGTCGTTATCCGCTTGAAACGGAAGTTTTTCAATATTCAGCGTTTTTTCGTCGGATTCGGGTTCGTCCTTAAAAAAATCTATAGAAGAATCGAATGTGATTCTAAGTTCTGCGGTATCGCCTACAAAAACCCGATGCGGAATCAGCTGCTGAAAAAATCCGTCCTCTGAAAAAACACGGGCATAAAATGAACAAAAAATTGCGGCAAAAAGAAAAAGCGTTTTTTTCATTTTTTCACCTCTTCTCTAAGTGCAAAATGCCTTAGCAGAACCAAAAGCGCATCCTCTTCCGTAGAAATCGAAATAAAATAGGACCCGTGCTTTGCCGCAAAATCCTTGAGCCGTTCGTTTCGTTTTCGGAATTCGTCCCGCCACATGGATTTTAACGAAGGCTCTGAAGTCGGAAGCATGAGTTTTGCGCCCGTTTCAGAATCCGTGAACGGCACCGAGCCGATTTCAGGGATTTCCAGTTCTCCGGGCTCTGTAATTTTTATCAAAGTAACATCGTTTTTTTGGGAAAGCATTTTGAACTCTTCTTCCCAGCCGCCGACTCTGAAATCGGAAATCACAAAAATCATCGAACAGTTTTTTATCATTTTTACGGCTCCCAGAAGGGCGTTTTTCAGCGCGGAACCGTTATTAACCGCCTCAACTTCATCCAGCCGTGAAAGAAGAAGCATTGTCTGCCCCGCGCCTGCCTTAGGTTCAGCCGTGAAGTTTATTTTTCCGTCAAAAAAAACGGCACCTATCGGGCTTTCGTTTATTTCAGCCGCCATCGTAAGAATTGCAGCCGTTTCAGCCGCCTGTTCGTATTTTACTTTTCCGTTCGTTCCCGTGAACATCGAAAAAGAGCGGTCAACCACAAGGAACACCCGGAGCTGCCTGTCTTCTTCGAACATTTTTACGTAAGGCTTGCACATTCTTGCCGTAACGTTCCAGTCAATGCTCCTTACGTCGTCGCCTCTAAGATATTCCCTTACCCCTGAAAATTCGATTCCCTGTCCTCTGTAAAGAGAACGGAACGAGCCGCCTTTCAGGCTGTCCGCGATTGCTTTTGACGAAAGCCTAAGGCACGAAACTTTCTTTGAGAGGGATTCTTTATTGCCCCTTAGAAAATTCTTCATATTCTTTCTTCATTTTACGGAACGGGAATAAAATCCAATATCTTCGCTATTATTTCGTCCGAAGTAACGCCGTCTGCGGCAGCTTCGTATGAAAGAACAATCCTGTGGCGCAAAACCATGGCGGCAACTTCCTTAACGTCTTCCGGCAGAACAAACGAACGCCCCGAAAGCATTGCAGTGGCTTTTGCGCATTTCAGCATGGCGATTCCCGCTCTTGGAGAAGCGCCGACTTTTATGTAGCGGGTTATATCGTGCCTGTTCCGATTTTTGCTTGAAGGTCTGGTAACGGAAACAATCTGAACTATATATTCGACTATTTTTTCGTCGCATACGATGGATGAGTTCAGTTCTCTGAATTTCAAAAGTTCTTTTGCAGAAAGGACTTTTCTGACCGGAACCTGAGATGCGTTTCCTTGTGTTTCTATGATTTTCACCTCATCTTCGGCACTCGGATACGAAAGATTCAGTTTCAGAAGAAACCTGTCGAGTTCCGCCTCGGGAAGATTGTACGTTCCTTCCTGCTCGATTGGATTTTGCGTTGCAAGGACAAAAAAAGGTTCCGGCAAAGGATAAGATTCCTCTCCTATCGTAACCTGATTTTCTTCCATAGCTTCAAGCATTGCCGACTGAACTTTTGCAGGCGAACGGTTTATCTCGTCTGCAAGAACAACGTTCGAAAAAACAGGGCCTTTTCGCACGCTGAAAGTTCCCTTTGCCTGCTCATAAATCAAAGTTCCGCTTAAATCCGCGGGCAAAAGGTCGGGCGTAAATTGTATTCTTTTAAAATCAAGCCCGGAAATCTCCGCAAACGTTTTTACGGCAAGCGTTTTTGCAAGCCCCGGAACGCCTTCAAGAAGCACGTGTCCGCCTGCAATAAACGCAATCAGGATTCCGTTCACCAAGGATTCCTGCGCAACAAGTCTTTTTGCCGCCTCTTTACGGCATTCTTCAGCCATTTTGCGGCATTCTTCCAAATCAAATTCACTTATGCGATTTTCTTTCATATTTTTGCCTTATTTCTGTATATTTATGCACATTTATCACGGAATTCATTGACTTTAAAAAGTCAATTCAGAATAATCCAATTTATCATGTTAAACCCATTAGCACAAGAATTAAACGATGCCCTTAAAGGCACATCCGCAGAGGCTCTGTTCTCCGAGTTAGGAAGACGAATCTATTTTCCGAAAGGAATTATTGCCCAAGGCGGAGAGGCAAAAAAAGATGCCTACACGGCAAACGGCACGATAGGAATCACTGTAATCGGCGGAAAACCTGCCGTTCTTCCGTCAGTAAAAAAATGGATGCCCGAATTTTCCGAAAGGGAACTGGCAGCCTATGCTCCTACGGCAGGGCTTCCTGAAATAAGAAGCGCTTGGCACGAACTGCAGGTAAAGAAAAACCCTCTTCTTGCGGAAAAGAAAACTTCGCTTCCCGCTGTAGTTCCGGGCATAACCGCAGGACTTTCATACGCCATGGATTTGTTCGTTGATGAACAAAAACCGCTCCTTGCCCCGAATCCGAGCTGGGACAATTACGTTCTTATAGCGGAATCCAGAAGAGGTGCGGAATTCCATCAGTTCCAAATGTTCAAAGACGGAAAGTTCAACATTTCGGGCATGGAAGAAGCAATAAAAGCCGAGGCTGAAAAATACGGTTCTGTAAGGCTGATATTGAATTTTCCGCAGAACCCTTCCGGCTACAGCCCAACTACAAAAGAAGCTGACGAAATATGCAGAATCC
This sequence comes from uncultured Treponema sp., assembly GCA_938039145.1. Classification (GTDB taxonomy): domain Bacteria; phylum Spirochaetota; class Spirochaetia; order Treponematales; family Treponemataceae; genus Treponema_D. The sequence goes on along the minus strand of CALHVG010000081.1, from coordinate 3,980 downwards.
TTGAAAGCGTGGCGAACGGCGGAAAAAAAGTCCTTGCCATAATCGACGACGCATATTTCGGGCTGAACTACGAAAAAGAAATAGAGCCGCAGTCGCTCTTTGCGCACATTGCAAACCTGCACGAAAACATCCTTGCGGTAAAGGCGGACGGTCCCACAAAGGAAGACTTCGCATGGGGATTAAGATGCGGATTTTTGACATTCGGATGCAAAGGCTTTACCGACGCGCAATACGAAGCTTTGGTAAAAAAACTGATGGGCGTAATCCGCTCTTCAGTTTCGTGCTCGGCAACACCCAGCCAGACAATGCTCCTAAAATCCTTTGGCGAAAAAGAAAACCCGGCTGAAAAAAAGGCGCTCAAATCCGTGCTTGAATCAAGGTACAAAAAAGTAAGAGCGTTTGTAGATTCCCACAAATCCGATGCGATAGAGCCGCTTCCGTTCAATTCCGGATATTTTATGAGCTTTTTGATGAAAGGCATAAACGCCGAAGAGCTGAGGGTGAAACTTTTGAAAGAAGACGGAATCGGAACGATTCAGATAGACGAATCCACGCTGAGAGTGGCGTTTTCAAGCATAGAAGAGGACAAAATCGATTTGGTGTACTCAAAAATCTACAAAGCCGGCGAGGAACTTAAGCGTGGCTAGAAAATCTCTCTTTTCGCTCGTTTTTTGTTCCGCACTTTCAGTTCTTGCTGCAATATCCGCAGGATGCAAAAATCAGGGCGAAAAAAGAATCGTTGTATGGACGGACAACAGCGAGTTCGCGCCTTACATCGAGCTTTTCAACAAAACCCACGAGGACAAGGCACTTCTGGTCTACAAAGAAAATCCTTCGTCCTCGCTTCCCGCCACAAATCAGGAGCCGCATCCCGACCTTGTAATAGGCTCGTGGCTTGTAAACGAACACACAAAGCATTACTTTGAGCCCTTGGACTATCTTTTTGAGCGGAAATTCATATCGTCGCAGGATTTTTACAGGATTCTGCTTCAAGCAGGTAAGATGGGAAAACGGCAATATCTTCTTCCGGTAAGTTTTAATCTTCCTGCAATGATTTTTTCTGCGGAAAACACGGAACTGGTCGAAGACAGCTACACAATAAATCTTGAGCAGATAAAAAAATCCGGAGAGGCGTTCAACAAAAAGAACTCAAACGGAACTTTCAGCCGCATGGGATTTGCCCCCGAATCAAGCGACAGATTCCTTTATCTTGTAACAAAAATCCAAGGAGCTGGCTACAAAGAAACAAAGGGAAACTCATTTTCATGGAATCCGGATGCGCTCAAAGATTCCATAGGATTTCTTGACGAATGGATAACGAGCATAAACGGTTCTTCACAAACGGAGCGCGACTTTGTTTACAAATACCTTTCAACCACGGACGACAAAAAAGTAACACAAGGAAAAGCACTTTTTGCATACACAACAAGCGACAGACTTTTCAGGTTCCCCAAGGGTCAGCTTTCGCTCATAGACTACAGATGGCTTGAAAATCAAAAACGCATTCCTGTGGAAGATTCCATGGTAATGCTCGGAATCCCTAAAAAGGCAAAGAACCACTACGGCGCGGTGGAATTCATTTCATGGTTCTACAACGTGCAAACTCAGCAGGCGCTTTTGGAAAGAAAGTTCACGATGAACCTTGATATAAACAGATTCGGAATCGCAAACGGATTTTCCTCGATAAGAGAAGTTACAGAGCGCATACTTCCCGTATATTACACCTCCCTGCTTTCAAACATCCCGCAGGCGGAAAACTTTCAAGTCTACGAAAAAAAGCCGCTCAGATGGGAAATGACAAAACAGCGCGTAATAATCCCGTACATAAAAGAAGTCCTTGCAGCAAGAGGAACAAAAAAGATTTCGTCGATAGAAGAACGCTACGCCGAATGGAAAAAACAGGGATTTAACTAATAAAACTGAAAGAACAAGGCGGGTTGGAGCCGCTGAGACAAACGAAGGAAGCCGCTTCCTCCGAACTGTTGAAGACCTTTCACTCGAGCTGTTAAAGCCCCTTCAACAAGACGGGTGTGTGCCCCGCTCGGGCGGATGGCTGAAAAACGGGTCTTTCACCCTTTTATTCTTCGCACATCGCCCCAAGTTTTCCTTAAAGGGCAACCGGCATAACCCATCCAGCAAGAATCGGAAAAGCCGATCTTATGTAGAATGACAGTCCTTCCTTATGCGGAGGGACACTCCGACCTTATGTGGTCGGTCACCCCGACCTTATGCGGTCGCACACTCCGACCTTATGTAGTCGGACACTCCCGCATTATGCTGCGGGAGTGTCCCGCATTATGCTGCGGGGGTGTCCCGCATTACGCTGCGGGAGTGTCCCGCGCTATGTTGCGGAACAGTGCGTCATTACGTTGCCGGTCAGTCAATATTGCAAGTTTGCCGCATGGCAAACTTGAGACGGGCATACAACCCATAATCAGATGAACGAAGCCTTAATATGTCCGTCCGCTGCCACCGGTTTTCCTGCAAGAAAAACCGGCATAACCCATCTTGCAAGAATCGGACAACGTCCGATTCTTGAGACGGGCATACAGACAATAATCAAATGAACGATGCGTAAATATGCCCGTCCGCCTTCCCTACACAACAACACCAATTTGCGGCTATAACTCCACAGAATCGTCCTTTGCTGTCCTTTTATATATCTGCCAGTTCCTTTTCTTTGCGGCGTCGAAGGCGGTTTTCAGTTCCGCAGGATTATTAAAATCCTTGTGGGTGCCGTCTTGTTCTCGCTCAATGTAAAGCGTACATTTTCCCTTATCGTTTTGCTCGCGTTGCGGTAAGGCATTAAACAGCTCAGTCAAGACTTCGGCACTAAGCTTATTGCCATGTAAGGTTAGAAATTGCAAAGCAGTTAAGCTTTGCACCTTGATGGAGGTAAGCTGATTTAAGTGACAGTCTACAGAGCTCAAAGCGGTTAGCCCTTGCAAGTTGAGGGCGGGAATTTTATTAAGCCAGCAGTCAAATCTTTCCAAAGAGGTTAGCCCCTGCAGGTTAATCCCGGTAAGCTGATTTTTGGCACAGTACAGTTTTTTTAATTTCTTCAAGCCTTGCACACCCAATTCGGTAAGCTGATTTTCGTCGCAGTCCAGTACTTCCAAAGCGGTCAGCCCTTGCACGTTTAGGGCGGTAAGCTCACAGTGAACTATAAGCTCGGTGATTTTGCCTTTGAGGATGACTTTTGTGCCCTTTGCGTTCAGTGTGGTTGCCTCATCGCTTGCAAGAGTTGTCTGGGAGCAGCCTTCCACTTGCACGGCTGAGCCGTCAGCTGTTTTTGCCGTGATGGTGATGTCTTTCTTGTCGCCCAAGGTAAGCACGGCAGCTTCGGGGAATATCTTCACTTTTACGTCTGCCGCCTTTGTTACGGTTAAGGTGTAGGTCTTAGCTGTGCCGTTAACCGGTGCCCCGTTGAGCGTCCAGCCTTTCAGATAGGAGTCAAGCTCCGCCTCTGCGGTGAATGTGACAGTCTTGCCCTGTTCCACCTCCTCGCCTGAGCGGATGGCACTTCCGTCGACCGTTGCGGTAAGCCTACCGCCCATACCGTCCACGCCGAATGTGATGATATACTTCGGCGTAGGTTCCTGCTGTACACACGCGGTAAATATAAGTGCCGACATTAAAAGTGCGGCTGAGATGAGCGCCGCGGCTCTTTGCTTCAAGGCGTGTGCCTTGCTCTTGTTGATAGAGTTTTTCATAAACTCCTCCTCAAAATATTATTTCTTAGGGATAAAACCCTCCCACTCCTTCCCGCGCTGTTTAGGGGCTCTGCCCCTAAAAACCCCGTACGGATTGTGGGCTTTTTGACTGTTCTAAAGCCCGTTGAACTGTTCCTTATCCGGGAAACTTGTCTTGAGGCACATCCGGCTTACGTGAGAAACTTGTGTTGTATTTGGGATATGATTTATGCCGAACGAACGAACGAACGAACGAACGAACGAACGAACGAACGAACGAACGAACGA
>CALHVG010000080.1 GCA_938039145.1 uncultured Treponema sp. | reverse complement strand
CGGTTTGCCACAGGCAAACCGGAATAAAGTCCATCTAAAACAAAAGACGTGGCTTTTACAACAAACGAGTTTTGCGAAAGCAAAACGAGTGTTCGGGGTTCTTAGGGGTGAAACCCCTAAGCAGTCGGGAAAGTGAGAGAGGGTTTTAGGGAGAGAGAGGAAACCCCAATCTGATGGGGTTTCCTCTCTCTCCCTAATAAAACAAAGAAGTCTAAGGGGAACTTCCCCTTAAAGAAAAAAACATTTTAGGAGGAAGCTATGCTTAAATATTGTTTACGTGAAAACTTACTCACGGCAAAACCCGACGATTACATGGCTCAGGTAACCGACAGCCAGGTATTCACCCTTGACGACATCATCGACCGCATGGTCAAGCGTGGCACAACCGTCACCCGCACAGACCTTGCAGCCCTTATGCAGTTGTACACGCAGGAATGTACCTACATCGTGGAAGAAGGCGGCACATTGAACACGCCGCTTATCAACACGGTTTTCAGCATTTCAGGCGTTTTTGACGGAGCGGACGACAGCTTTGACGCAAAACGGCACAGCGTGAACCTGAACATCAACGCCGGTACTGCCCTAAAAGAAGCCCTGACCAAAGTAAAGGCTTCCAAAGTGGAAAGCGTAAGCACCGACCCTTACATCACTTCCGTAACCGACAAACTGAACGGCACAAGCGACACAATCAAGATAGGTTCGGTGATGGAAATAATCGGAAGCCGCCTAAAGTTCGACCCCACTGACGCTGAACAAGGCGTGTTTGTGGTGGCGGGAACGACCGCCGTCCGCTGTGCTTCCGTGGTCGAAAACAAACCCGCCCGCCTTATCGTCATCTTGGATGCAGCCGTTCCGGCAGGGGATTTTACGTTGGAGGTAAGAACAAAGCTCACGAGCGACGGCAGTAAAAAATCAAAGACGCTTAAAAAAGGCTACTACCACAAAACCTTGAAAGCGGTAGTATAAAAAAATGGACGGACAGTCCATCTATATAGGGACGGAGAGACCGTCAGCATAGGGATGGACAGTCCGTCCACATAATGACGTAGCGGTCGTCAAGGTAATGACGGTATGAGCGTAAAACTAATATCGGAACGTCATCGGATTGGGACAAGTCAATCCAAATGTATAGGGGAGGGAAGGAACTTTTTCGGATAAAAGTTCCTTCCCTCCCCTATGACCCCACCTTTCTTCAAAAGAACCGCTTAGGGGCTTTGCCCCTAAGAACCCCGATTAGAGGTGGGATTCCAAAGGTGTGGCTGGCAGTAAAACGGGATTTGAAAGTTATAATTCGGTCTTCTGCCAGCCCCAGTTTGCCGCTGGCAAACTGGAACAAACGTCATCGGACACAAAAATCGTGATTTTCACGATAAACGAGTTTTACGTAGTAAAACGAGTGAGTGGGGTTATTAGGGGTAGAACCCCTAAGCAGTCGGGGGTCGGCGGTGTAATGGGTGCTTCAGATGATTACCGAACTTCCGCCGGCGTGCAGTTTTGCCATACGGCAAAACTGCCTAGAAAGCGCTTCGGGATTCTTAAGGGCGATAGCCCTTAAGCAGTCGGGAAAGAGAGAGAGGGTTTAAGGGAGAGAGAGGAAACCCCAATCTGATGGGGGTTCCTCTCTCTCCTTTAAAAAAAACATTTATAAGGAGTCTTACATGAAAAAACGTTTTTCATTAAAGAACAAGTTGATTTTTATTTTCGGTATGCTCATTGCGCTGGCAACCGGTATTGAAGGCTTTCTTGCCGTGCGTATTGCACGCAAAGCCGTTACGGAAAAAGTCGAAACTCATATTATCGACAAGGCTGAAGACGTCGGAGAAATAATCGAAGGTCGAATAACGGCACTCTTTCAATTTGCTGAAGGTCTTGCGCGTATGCCGATACTCCGCGATGAAACTGCTTCCATGCAGGATAAAGCAAAAAGTCTTGCACCTGAAGTTGAGCATAATGATATAATCGACATTCTGGCTGTATGCGACTTGCAGGGAAACCGGATTGACAGTTCGGGAAAACACACTTTTGTAGGCGACCGCGAGTGGTATCAATCTGCCGTAAAGGGAAAAAACTTTATCGCAGAACCGCTTATTTCCCGTTCAACAAACAAGCTGCAAATTATTCTTGCAGTCCCTATTAAAAACGATGCCGGTGCCATTATCGGGGTTCTTTCCGCAGGGATTCCCGGACAGACCGCTTCCGATGATATAAACGACCTTGTAATCGGAAAGACCGGTTATTGCTACATAATCGGGCGGACGGGCACGACTATAGGGCACCCGAACAAAGAAACAGTTGCCAAATACTATAATATGATTGAAGCGGCAAAAACCGATGCCTCACTTTTATCAACAGCACAGTTTTTGGAGCGTGCACTGAAGAGCAACAAAAGCGAAGTAGGTCATCACAAATATAAAGGTGTTGACGTTATCGCTTCTTTTGCCAAGATTACAATCGCCGATTGGACTGTTGTTATCCGTGCTCCTGAAAATGAGTTCATGGGAACAGTTAATGCTTTGCGCATTTCAATGTTTATCATAGGCGGCATCATTCTTGTAATTGCCGTAATCGTAGTCTATGTAACAGCACGCATGATTGTAAAACCGATAGAAACAACCGTTATCGCTCTTAAAAATATTGCGCAAGGTGACGGAGACTTAACCGTCCGTCTTCCGATTCACGGGAACGATGAAATAACGGATTTATCAAACTACTTCAACGAGACGATTGCAAAAATCGGAAGCTCTATAAAGTCGGTCGGCAAAAGTTCCAATATCATGCAGTCCATCGGCGACGAACTTTCAAGCAACATGACCGAAACCGCCAGCGCAATCAACGAAATCACCGCCAACATCGACGGCGTGAAGCAACAGACGCTAAACCAAGCCGCAAGCGTTACGGAAACCTCAAGCACTGTGGAAGAGATTATCCGGACGATAGAGCAGCTGAACGGCAGTATTGAAACACAGGCGGCGAGCGTAACGCAGTCGTCCGCCTCGATAGAGGAGATGGTTGCGAACATTGCGTCTATCACTCAGTCCTTGGAAAAGAGCGACAACATGGTAAAAATGCTTTCAACGGCGACTTCAGAGGGCAAAACAACGCTTGTTACATCAAACACCGTAACGCAGAAAATCGCCGATGAATCAGGCGGCTTGATTGAGGCTTCAAGCGTGATTCAAAATATTGCGTCGCAAACTAACCTGCTTGCAATGAATGCCGCAATTGAGGCGGCGCACGCAGGCGAATCGGGAAAGGGATTCGCCGTCGTAGCGGACGAAATTAGAAAGCTGGCGGAAGAATCTTCGGTTCAAGGAAAAACCATCACCGACACTCTTAAAAAACTTAGCGACGATATCAACGGCTTATCGGAAAGCTCCAAAGTCGTGGAAGAAAAGTTCAATGCAATCTTCCAACTTGCAGAGAATGTGCACGGCATGAGTGCGGAGCTTACCGCCGCAATGCGCGAGCAGGAAAACGGTAGCCGGGAAGTGCTTGCGGCTATCAAGAACATTAATTCTGTTACGGTAGAAGTGAAAAACGGTTCTGAGGAGATGCTTATCGGCGGCAAGGGCGTGGCAAACGAGATGCAGAAGCTCGACAGTCTTACGGCGGTCATCAAGGATAGCATGAACGAGATGTCAGCCGGTGTGTCGCAGATAAACAACGCAGTGAATGAAGTGAACGAGCTTGCGATGAAGAACAAGCAGAGTATCGAAGGGCTTGCGGGGGAAGTGGGGAAATTCAAAGTATAATTAATAATTAAGGGGGAGAGAGGACACCCCATCAGACTGGGAGGGCGGCGGTGAAACTAGATTTATAACCTTTTACGCTTCTTCCGCCGCCCCAAGTTTTCCTTGCGGAAAACTTGTATAACCCATCTTGCACAAAACGTATGTTCTCATACGTTTTGTGGGGCGGACATACAAAGCGTTATAGGATGAACGAACCATAATAATGTCCGCCCACTCGTTTTACTACGCAAAACTCGTTTATTGTGGAAACCACGTCTTTTGTTTTAGATGGACTTTATTCCGGTTTGCCTGTGGCAAACCGGGGCGGGCAGTAGACCGACTCTACTTTGTAAGACCGATTTTCTCTGCCCGCCGACTGCTTAGGGGCAACCCCTAAGAACCCCCGATTTGCGATATATCACGTCTTCATTTATTTTCAAGCAATTTTTTCCTTTGACGGCTCTAATTTTGCGGCGGGAAAATCTTTTGCGCAAGACAAAAACAGCGAAAATATCGTAATTAAAAAGAACAAAAATGTTTTTTCATACCAAATGAACTCCTGACTTTAAAAATCGCCTACAATATAAGTTTCGTGAAATTCGGCAACCGCAAGCCTCTCTCAAAAGGCGAGTATTGGCGAATTTCCGCATTGAAATGAAAAAATGCGTTCAATAAGTGATGTTTGTAGAAAAGAAACTCGCAGTGTTTTTAAGCGGCAATATTTTTGCCGCTTAAAATAAACCTTCATTTTTGCGCCGTTATGCACAGATAACTTTTATTGAAAACGGAATCGATTTTGATATCTTTAAATCCTGCCTCAGACAAAAAATCTTGCAATTCTTTGGGCGTATAAATTGTCATTCCGGTCATTGCCGTTTTGCTCCATTCTCTGTCTTTTTCGTGAAGACCGTCAAATCCGTTACAGATAAAAAATGTTCCTCCGGGCTTTAAAACCCTGTAAACATTTAAAAAAGACTTTTCGATTTTCTGCCAAAAATATACAGTGTCAAAGGCTGTGGCAATATCAAATGTGTTATCTTCAAAGGGAATTGAAAGAACATCCGCTTGAACCACCGCACATTTTCCTTTGGCGACGGATTTTCTGTTCACTTTGATGGACTTTTTTACGCTGACCTCAGAATAATCCATGCCAATCACGCTTGAACAGCCGTGATGGAGCAAATTTTTTAGATTTGCTCCACCTCCGCAACCTATGTCAAGTCCGTGACCAACAACTTTTCCATCGAGATGAGAAAATCCCCATCTGGAAATTTGTATGTGTTCAATGTTCATTCTGGACAAGACCACTTTTCCAAAAAATCCAGCGGGTTTCTTAAAATTGTCAAGAAAACTCATATGAGTTCCAAATTAATATTCATAAGCTTCCGTGGCAGACGACTTTTCTACCATGTTTTTATATGTAGAAGATTTCTGCAAAAGCTCGGAATGTTTTCCTGCCGCCTCAACCTTCCCGTTATTCATGACAACAATTTTATCGGCATTTTCAATGGATTTCAATCGATGTGAAATTATGATTACGGTCTTGCCTTTTATAAGCGAATTGAGGCTTTCCTGTATCTTCATTTCATTTTCAACATCCAAAGAAGCGGAAATTTCATCAAGGATTATAATCGGAGCGTTTTTTAGAAATGCCCTTGCAATAGAAATACGCTGGCGTTCACCACCGGAAAGTTTGCTTCCATTTTCTCCAATCAAGGAATTATAGCCGTCCGGCATTGATTCTATGAAATCGTGACAATTCGCCATTTTTGCGGCTTCTTTTACCTGTTCGTCCGTGGCAGATTTGTTTCCGATTCTTATATTTTCCATCACAGACGTATTGAAAAGTGTTACATCTTGAAAAACGATAGAAATCTTATCGAAAAGTGATTCCGTTTCGATTTTCTTTATGTCTTTTCCGTCTATAAGGATTTGCCCCTTGTCGTAGTCGTAAAGCCTTGAAGCAAGCCTAAGAATTGTCGTTTTTCCGCAGCCCGAAGGACCAACCAAAGCGGTAACTTGATTTTGTTCAGCCGTAAAGGAAACCCCATCTATCACCTTGTTTTCGTTGTAACCAAACTCAACATCTTTGAATTCTATGCTGAAATTTTTAAAATCAGCGGGAACTCCCTCTTGAGTTTCCGTTGATTTCAATTCTTTGATGCGTTTTACTCGTGCATCCACGAACATAAGTTCAGCAAGTCCTTCGAAGAGCGTAGACACGGAGTCGGAAAGTTTTACCGCGGCAATCAAATAACCCAAGAAATACAAAAGCGAAACTTGCTCTGCCAAAAGCAACCATACTCCGGTTATAACCGTAAGCCCTAAAGAAAATTTTATTATCGCGGTGGAAGTAACCACTGGAACAACCTGAGCCAATTCCGACTTGATATGGATTTTTTCAGAATCGCTTATCTTTTTTTCGACATCTTTAAGAACTGCGTCTTTCTGACCAAGGCTTTTTATCTCCTGATGCATCTCTATCGCCTGCTGGAACGCTTCGGCATTCCCTCTAAGCGCATTGAAATATTTTGCAGTTTCCTTGGTCTGAATCTTTTTTGAGATGAACAGAAGCAATGAACTGAGCAGGATTGGACTTATAACTGCCAAGCCCAATTTCCAGTTTCCAATCATCAGCATAATTCCCACGACAATCAAAAAAGCACCCAATCCGATTGCCTGCGGAACGGAATGGCTCATGGCGTGTTCAATGTCTGCGACATCCTGCATGACAGTTTCGGACAAATCTGAAATGTCATGCTTGGAAAAATAGGAAAGCGGCAGTTTTTTCAATACGTCCGCTATCTCAAACCTTAGATTTGCCGCCTCTTTGAAAGTTTCGTTGTAGGTTGTGTTATAGGAAATCGTGATGAGTATAAACATGACCACAAATGTTACAAGAATCGCTGCGATGTAAAACCAAATACCTTTCAGTTCAGCCATTTCGATAATCTGTTTTGAAAAGTACATTACCGTCATCACCGGAAGCATATAGGCAAAGTTCATGAAAAACGTTCCTATGCCCGCAAACACCATTCCTTTTTTTCCATGCTCGGTAAGAGCAGAATTTTTTTTATTTTTCATATTGACCTCGATAAAAGTAAAATTAAGATAAATCTTTAAACACGCCAGCTGTTCGCTTTTGAGTAAAGTTCCTGCAACATCTTGTATTTTCCGTTCAAATCCATAAGAGCCTTGTGAGAGCCGCGCTCAGGCACATTGCCGTTTTCAATAACAAGAATCTCGTCCACATTTTTTATTGAACTCAATCGGTGCGCAATCATTATTACGGTTTTTCCTTTCATCATATTCGAGAAAGCTTTTTGGAGTTCATATTCATTTTCAGGGTCTGCAGCCGCACTTGCTTCGTCAAGGATTACGATTTTTGCGTTTTTCAAAATAACTCTTGCAACGGCGATTCTTTGGATTTCTCCGCCGGAAAGATGCACACCTTTTGAGCCAATAATCGTGTTTTCCCGTTCCTTGAATTTGTCCAAAATATCGTCGCATTGCGCAAGATGTAGCGCTTCCAAAACCTCGTCCCTTGTTGCAGACGGACGGGCAATCTTTACATTGTCAAAAATACTGGTCTTGAAAAGTTTTGCATTCTGAAACACAAATGCAATATTGTTCACAAGAGCCTCTTCCGAATAGGAATTGATTTCCTTTCCGCCAATCAATATTTTTCCGCCGTCCAAAGAATAGAAACCGGAAATCAGTTTTGCGATTGTAGATTTTCCGCCACCGGATGAGCCTGCCAAAGCGTAGGTCTTTCCTTCCTGCAAAGAAAAATTAAGATTCTGCAGAACGAAATTTTCTTCGTATTTAAAAGTTACGTCCTTGAATTCGATGTTGAAATTTTCAAAAGAACTTTCATTTCCGTGAATAATCTTTTTGCTTTCCATATCAGAAAACAATGCCTCAAGTTTTTCTACCGCACTTTTTGCCTGAAACTGATACATTCCGACATACATTATTTTCATGAAAGAAATAAAAACCAGTCCTTCAAAACAGGCAAAAAATATGACTTTTGCAAGAACCAGCGAAGAAGATTCACCTCGATTTATAAAAATTATCGCAATCGGAATTGTAAACGTGATAAACAAATTAAGTATCACCTGAAACAAGACATATCCTGTTCTGCAACTTTTTGAATAATTATATGCCATCTGCGAATATTCTTTTATAGAATCATAAAACGATTTGTAGGAATCTATCGTGGTTCTGAAAATCTTCAATACCTGCATTCCTCGGACATATTCGACCGCTTCAGAATTCATTCGCTCAAGGGATTTTTGGTATATTTCCATGAATCGTTTTTCGCCGTACATAAGTTTTACGAGCATAAACGAAAAAACCATAGCAAGTACAAGAAGAACTCCAAGTTGCCAATCAATCATGAACAGCAGAACAAACATAAGAATCGAAGTAGAAAATGCGCTGGTCAAATCGGGAATTAGATGGGCAACAATCATATGGGTTTGCGCCGCATTGTTGTCGATCAATTTGCGGATTTTTCCAGAGGAAGTCGTATCAAAGAAACTGAATGATGCATTCAAAAGATGTTTTGTTCCGGTCTTACGCAAATTGCTTTCCAACCGGAACGCCAGCAAGTGTGAACACATCACAGCAAGAATATATATTATCAGATAGGAAATCAAAAGACCGACCATTATAATCGCATAAAATTTTGCCTTCGAAAAATCATGCGCAACCATCACCGAAAGCAAAAATTGCCACAAATACCAAAAAGGCAACATAAGCACCACGGAAGAAATCAGCGAAAGAATTATGGAAAATATTCCAAAAATCTTCTTTTCAGGAACATAACTGAAAAGTTTATTGAACAGGTTCATAAAATCTCCTTTTTATAGAGTAACGTTTCCTAAATATATAGCAAATTCATTTGTTCTTTAATCTTCAAATATAGAAAAAATCAGAATGGGAATACTTTTTATTCTCAATAAAATCGTTATACTGTCGGCATGAGAAATAAACAAAATAATGAACTTGCCGTCTGTGGTTTTGCTGCAGTAAAAAAATTGGAAAAAAACAATAGCGAAAGAATCCGCCGCCTTTACTTTACAGAAGAAGTCGCACCGCTTTTCGGTGGGCTTTGCAAAAAACTTGCCGCCAAAAAAGGAATCTACAACAAAGTTGAAGACCCCAAGGAACTTGAAAAATTGAGCGGAACAGTCCACCATCAAGGCGTTGTCGCCATGATTTATATGCCTGAAATAACGCCTTTGGATTCCGACATCGCAGAATCGTGGGTAGAAAATAAAGAAAGTGCATTGATTCTTGACCATATAGGAAACGCAAATAATTTTGGCGCAATCGTAAGAAGCGCTGCGTTTTTTGGCATAAAAAACATAATTATTCCCGAAGACGATTCCGAATGCGCCGTAACCACAAGTTCATATAGAATTGCGGAAGGCGGAATGGAATTCGTGCGAATCTATTCCGTGCGCTCAATCGGACGCTTAATAAACGCAATGAAAGGGAAAATGGTCTCCATCGGAACGGACCTGACCGTCCGGAAAAATTTTTCTTATGACATAAAATCTCTTTGCGGCGGAAAACCTGCCCTGCTGATTATCGGAAACGAAGAGCAGGGCATCAGCGATGAAGTCAGGAAAAATTGCGACCACTTGGTTCTGATTCCTTTTGCAGGGCTTTCCGACGGGCAAAAAGAACCGCCGATAGACAGCCTAAATGTTGCTCAGGCAACTTCCATAATTCTTTATGAATTGGCAAAAACAAACTGAAAATATGTTTTCTGCGCACAAAATATTGCGGCAAAAATGATTTTTCCAAAACTTTTGTGCGCAAAGTACGCCAAATTTTATTTTCTTAAAAAATCCAACTTGAAAATCGGTTTGCCTTTAGAACAATGCCAAAGCGGCAATTTTCTGAAAATTTTATTTCTTTTCAGAGGCAAGCAGTTTTTTGCATTCCTCGATTCCGTCTTTCTGTTCCTTGGTTATGCCGGGAAAAATCGGATTTATGGATTTCAGTTCTTTAAGAATAATTTCCGAAAGCAGATATCGGGCAAACCATTTATCGTCGGCAGGAAGCACATACCACGGACAGTTCTGGGTCGAAGTATTATTTATCGCATCCTGGAATGCATCCTGGTATTTTTCAAAAAACGCCCGTTCTTTTATATCGTTGATAGAAAATTTCCAATGCTTGTCGGACCGCTCCGCACGCTTTAGGAAACGCCTTTTCTGTTCGTCTTTCGATACATTCAGAAAAATCTTTACAATCCTTGTTCCATTGCCGTAAAGATATTTTTCCCACGCAAGTATGTCTGCATATTTGTTTTCTATATAGTTTCCTTCGAGCATTCTTGGCGCAACTTTATAGTTCTTATAATCCTCGTGAACTTTTACCACAAGGACTTCTTCATAATACGAACGATTAAAGATGGCGATTCGTCCTTTCGGCGGAATATTTTTATGATATCGCCAAAGAAAATCGTGATTGGCTTCGATTACCGATGGAGTTCTGTAATTGTAAACAGTTATTCCGCTTGGATTTATTCCGGAAAAAACATGTTTTATTATACTGTCTTTTCCAGCACCGTCCAAAGCTTGAAGACATATAAGAATCGATTCTCGCCCTTCCGCAAAAAGGGCTTCCTGAAGCTGCATTATTTCTTCGACATTCTTCTGCTTTTGCTCTGTAAGTTCATTTTTAAGCGTTTCCCGCCCGCACGAATCCGTGCAAGCCGCTTTTATGTCAAAAAAATTTGTCCCGTCAAAAGTGTAATCATCAAGCCGTATCATTATACCTCCGATAGCAATTCCGATTTTAGAACGGCAGTTTAAATCCGTTCGTTGCATTTTTTATTGCAGAAGACGCTGCGTCTACGGCTGCGTTTTTTGCCGCATTCGCAATCTGATTCTGAATTTCTTTCTTCTTTGAATCCAACTGTTTTTGCAGGGAATCAATGCCAGTTTTTTCTTTGCCGATTAAATTTTGAATATCCAAAAATTTATCGATTTTTTCAGTGGCGATTCCTGTTTTTTCCGAAAGCATTTTCGAAGCGTTTTCCCTGGCGTTTGCGGAAATGGAATCAAGTTCGCCGAATATTGCGGCTGTCACTGGCTCTGCAAGTTGCCTTGAAAGTGAATCCAAATTCTCTATGGAAACCGAAACTCCGTTTTCCTTGCTGAAATCAACTGAAAATCCTATCGGCAGTTTTTTGATTCCTTTTAGAGCCTTTCCGTAAAGTTCCGAAAGTCTCGCCGGTTCAAAAGCCATTCCGTCAATTCTGTCCATCGATATGTTCAACAAACCGGAAATCTTGAAACTGCCATCCGAATCTGCGGAAAGCTTTGCAGAAATATTCGCCTTTGAATTAAACGAAAAAATTTGTGCATCCGCAGAAAACGGATAGTTTTTCCCCGAATAATCTGCAACAACCAGCGGAGATTCGCTGTTCGTCCGGGCATCCACGGTTACACTCGCCTTGTTGTCGCCAAAGATTTTAAAATCGGCTTCTATTTTTGCAGGCTTTCCGTAAACATTCTGGTCACTCGAAATGTCTGCGGCAACGCATTTAAAAATCAATGTTTCCGCATTTTGCTCCTTTCCATATTCATAACCGGAAGCAACAACATTATTCAAAAGGATTTTTGGAATCCCGTCCGAGCCAAAATAAAAATCCCGTCCTTTAAGCCGTTCCCTAGATTTTTTCTGATTTTTCCCGGATTTTTTCGGCTTCTGCTTTTTTGCCGAACCGCCGGATTTTCCCGATGAAGCATTTTTTATTTCAAGAGCCTTTTTTATCGCGGTATTTACATATGGATAATATTTTCCCGCCGCGGAATAAAGCACCGACTGAACGGCTTGGCTCATCACCTCCGAAAAACCTTGAATACTGAAAAGTTTCTTTGCTTCCCCGATTTTTGTTTCCACAAGATTCAGGTCGGAAACCACCGCTTTTTCAATCTGTTTTGCGTACGCCGCAATCTGAACGGAATCCGTTTTTATTTCGCCGCTGCTCTTTTCAACGGTTTCCTTCAGAGAATTTCCCGTTATATAGGCGTTGTTCAGACTTTCCAAAGCCGATTTCAATTTTTCGACATCTTTTATTTTAGTCCAGTCGGTTTTTAAAATATCGTTCACGCTTGAACTGAATCCCGTAATTTCAGCCTGAATTTTTGCGGGCGTATCCTGCCATTTTGTAATTTTTTCCTGAATTCCAGCAGAAATATCATCCGCAATTTTTGGAGATTCCAGCTGCTCCTGCAAATCGGCAAGGATTCTTTCGGGATTATAATTTTGGAACATTGCCATAAAATGTTCCAAAACGGAATTTTTCAATTCTTCCGACTTTTTGGAAATGTCGCTTTCCTCAGACTTCTGCTTGGTCTTCTTTTCTTTTAATGCGATTTTCCCCGAAACTTTTCGGTCCGTATTTAGAGCAACCCCTTCAACAATAATATTTTCCGCATGAAATTTTCCTTTGCACAAATCGGCAAGGTCAAAATCAATCATAATATCATCCGCTTGAAAAATATTTTTCATTGGAGAATCTTTGTTTGCCTGCGCCAAACCTTTTATGTTCAGGTAAGAATTAAAAAATTTAAAATCGACTTTGGAAATATCGGTTTTCGCCTTAAAAATTCCCTGCATGGACGAAACGATAATATTTTTTACGATTACATTCTTAAAAAGCGAAAAACCGATTCCTGCGGCAGCGATAAAAACCGCAACTGCAACAAGCGGAACGATTTTTATTCCGCCCTTTTGGTTTTTTATCTGTTTTGAAAGGATTTTATAGCGTTTCAAATCATTTTTAGAAATCTGCGATGAAAAATCGACTTTAAAAATCGGGCGACCTTTTTTATCCGCCGAAGAAACAAAAATTTTTTTGACAAAATCTTTGTCGGCTTCGATAAAAATATGTTTTCCGATTTTTTTCTCATAGGAATCGACCGTGTATTCTTTCTTAAAAATCGACGGAAGTTTTTTTGTGGAAACAGATTTTATTTTTTTTGCAGATTTTTTATCGATTTTGTTACCAATCATTTTTTTTCCTTAAAGCGATGCCGAAGTTTTTGAAAAGATTTTTGCCAATGCCGGAATCCTATAAACGGTTTTCAAAAATTTTGAATTGTTGAATTTAGGAGCGATATTTTTCCGCCAAAATTTTATCAAAAAAATCGAAACAACATAAAGCGGCGCATAAACTGCAAGTCCGACGGCAAACGAACCAATAACCATGGTATTGTTCAGCCTTGTAAATCCCACGAACGGAACGTCAAACAGCTTTGAAAAAAAATTCTGCAAAGGTGCGAACGAAAGAATTGCATAGCCGACAGAATCGAACAAAGGGTCAAGAAAATAAGCAAGTCCCGAACCTGCAATAATCATTATAAAATAACCGGACTTGCTGATTCGCACAAAAGCAAAGAAAACCAAAAGAACATACCAAAACAGATTATTTTTAGGCATGAACCCCAAAAGCAATCCGATGCAAAACGAATTTGCGATTTGGCTCGGTTTTACATTTGCATTAAAAATCTTCAAAAGCTTAACCAAATAATTAAGCATATTTTCTCCAAAAATTTGATGAATTTACTAAAACGCCGTCCGTTATTAAAAATCCCTTGAAAATTTCAAAAATGCACAAAACTTCAAGAAAATCCTTAAACGGCAAAAGACAAATATTTTTGCGCCGCAGAATTTTAATAACTTCAGCTTCAGAATAGAAAACTCCAAGTTATACGTCTAATTTATTCGGCGGAACGGCAAATTCCGTTCATTTGCAAGTGCTTTCGTGCACACAAACGCGGCAATTTTCACAAAATGACATTTTATAAAACCGCCGCATTCTTATGAACGACTGATTATAACATAAAATGCGGACACAAACCACTCCGCGCAATACTCCACGAAAAACGGCAGCATTTGGAGATTTGCAGGAAGTTTCGTATAAAATCAAAACGGATTTTTCAAGAATAAATCACATTTACAAAAGCAAAAATTTGACAAAAAATTATTTGTGCAATTCCGCTGAAAATGCCGTTTAATAATTGCATTCCGAATTTTTGCATATTGTTCCGGCAACTAAACGAACAAGGCAAAGCTCAAAGTTTTTGAAAACCCGCCGACAAAAAATAAAAACAGCCGCTCGTTTTTTAAGATTCGTTTTTCACTTAAAAATATAAAAAGCTGAATCAAAATCTCGGCAATTTTATAAAGAAAAAAATCCGTCTTTATTCCGCTGTATTTAATGCAAAGTACCGAGTTTTGATGTTTTCACCAACTCTTAATCCGGTTCGCCCTTACCACACACGTACGCAATTACCGTTTTCGCTGTTTTCAGTAAAAGCAAACCAACGCAAAACTATTTTTTTAGCAAAGCTGCAAAAGGATTGTATGTCTCGCCGTCGTCCTGTCCGCTCAAATAAACTTTTGCCGACTTGTCCTGCTCAACGCTGGTGGCAGGCAAGAGTGAAATCCGCTTTCCCGCCGCATCGATTTCTTTTACGACCACGGACAGCGTCTCTCCGACCTTAAACTTTTTCCTAAGATTCGTGTTTCTATCTACGCCTTCAAGGGCGGAAACATGCACAAGTCCCTCGACGCCAGGCTCGACTTCCACGAAAAGACCAAAATCCATAATCCGCACGATTTTTCCGTCAAACTTGTCGCCTGCCTTGTGATTTTCCGAAACCGATTCCCAGGGATCTTTTTCCAATGCCTTTGTGCTTACGGAAACTCGTTCCCTTTCCCAATCTGCGTTTATAACTTTTGCGGTAATTTTATCTCCGATTTTCAGAACATCCGAAACATCTGCAATTCTTTTGTGCGAAACCTCAGAAATCGGGAGCAGGACTTGAAATCCGTCCACATCCACAAATGCCCCGAACGGTTGAATCGATTTTACAGTTCCCTCAACGATTGCACCTGGTGTAATATTTTTGCTCAAAGCGGCGACATGAATTGCCCGTTCCGACTCCAGGACTTTTCTGTTGGAAACTAAAATATTTTTTCCGCCTTCTTTAAACTCAACGATTAAAAAAGGAAGATTTTTTCCCACGTAAAAAGACGGCTCTTCCTTCTCGCGACCGCCCATCTGCGAATAAGGACAAAACGCCCTTGTCGCTCCAAGTTTTACCTCGAATCCGCCTTTTATTTCTTTTTCAACATGACCGTCAACTAAAGTCTCCGATTTAAAAGCCGTCTCAAGCAAATCGGAATCCGCATCCTCGCCCGAAATTTTTGTAGAAAATTTCATTTCTCCGCTGAATTCCCCAAGAAAAATCGCCTGAACTTTGTCGCCTTCCTTTATTTTCAACTTTCCGTCGCCACCGATAAATTCCGCCGCATTGATAACGCCCTCGCATTTTGCGCTCAAATCAATAAAAACCGTGTCTCCGTTTATCGCAACCACAGTCGATTCGATTTTCTGACCAACCGTCAATTTTCCCGACATAAAAACTCCTTTTTCCGAATCAGTTTAAAGATTCACAAAACGCTTTTCAAGCATACACAATATTTTTTTCAGGGCAGAACGTATCCACCAAGTCGCATTTCACGGCACGCCAACGCTCGGTGCTCGGAATTTTCCAAAATCCTGTCCGCCGTTCAAGAAAAATAAAAAATCCGCCCACAAGATTAATCGTAAAAAAAAGTCTCGCACTGCCTTCGGCACCGTTCAATTCTCCATGCGGAATTTTCTGCCGTACAAAACCCCGCCTCCGTCATTTAGTCTCTCGGTGCGCCGAAAAATCCGCCAAATCCTTTATCACTTCGCCTGCGATTATGAGTCCTGCCACCGACGGCGTAAAAGCGTTGCTCCCCGGAATCAATTTTTTCCCGTTTTCAACCGTCAGCATTTCCTTCGGCAAGAGCGGTTTTTCAGTAGAAAAAACACATTTTACGCCTTTTATTCCCCGTTTTTTCAATTCGGTGCGCATCACCCGTGCCAAAGGGCAAACTGAAGTGTCAAATATATCCGAAACTTTAAATTCGCACGGATTCACTTTATTCCCCGCTCCCATGGAACAAATCACGGGTTTTCCGCTTTTTTTTGCCTGAACAACAATCTCAACTTTGCCTTTCACGGTATCTATGCAATCAACAACATAATCGTAAACCGAAAAATCAAATTGCCCCGACGATTCCGGCATAAAAAATACTTTGTGTTTTTTCACTTTGCAGCCGGGATTTATATCAAAAATTCTTTCTTCCGCAACATCGACTTTTGCTTTTCCAACCGTGGAATGGAGCGCATACAATTGGCGGTTTATATTCGAATCGCAAATTACATCGTCATCAACAATATCAATCGCCCCAATCCCCGAACGGACTAAAGCCTCGACCGCATATCCGCCCACTCCGCCAAGCCCAAAAACGATTACACGAGTCGCTGACAATTTTTCTATGGCTTTTTCGCCGAAAATTAGAGCCGTCCTCGAAAACTGATTTTCCATAAAAAAATTATAGCAAATTGCCGCGCCGTTTTAAATAATTATAGAAAAACGCGCAATTTTCATGTAAGCTATGCAAAATAAAAGGAACTGTTTATATGAAAAAAATTAAAAGCGTTTTTATCGTAATATTTTCAATATTTTTGATTTTGCTTGCCTCGTGCAACAGCGCTTTGACCATAACGCTGACGAACGGAAATCCGTCTTTTTCATACAATGTAAAACCCAGCCAAGAATTTTTAAAAACCGTTTCGGCAATTATGTCTTTTGAAAATTCATCCGAAATCCGGGACTTTTTTGACGCATCTGAATTGGAAAAAGAATTTGTTCAATCGAAATTTACAAAAGTAAGTTCCAAAATTAATGACAATAATGAAATTTCCGTGAATTTTTCGCCGTCAACAGAAAATCTTGACCCTCTTTCCGCGTCCGGAATTCTAAAATACGATTCAAACAAAAAACCTTACTTTGAATTTTCCGGTGAAAAATTTATTTCTTTTTACAAATTAATGCCGTCCGAATTTCAGTCGTACATCGATATGCTTATGGCGCCGTCTTTTACGGGCGAATCAATGAGTGATGAAGAATATTTGGATTTTTTTGCGTCCGTTTACGGACAAAAACTTTGCGACGAAATAAAAAACGCAACGATAGATTTTATTTTTATCGACACAAGCGCAGAAAGCGGAACCAAAAAATCGAAAAAGTCTTTTTCTTTGCTTTCAATTCTGAACATAACGGGAAAACTTATTGTAAAATCATAAAATGATAAATTAAGTAAAAATCCGCTAAATCGCACGGATTTTTTACGCGGACGGATTTTAGCAGTCGGAACGTCACTTATCGGCAAAGTTTTTCAGCGAGTTGGAAAAATTTGCCGATTCTGCATTCTGCGGCTTTTTATAAAACTCGCAGCCTATAAATCTTTTTGAAATTGTAAGAGGTAAAAATGATGAAAAAAATTTTTAAAATTCTTGTATTGCTGCTTATCGGGCAGTCAATTTTTGCTTATGCGGGACTGATGGCGGGTCAGGAAGGCAAATTAAAAATCGCGAAAACTGAATATTTCGATATAATTTATGCTCCAAAATCCGAAGCAACTGCAAATATTCTGTTTGAAAAGGCTGACTCGCTTTTTGAAGAACTCTGCCAGCTTTATAAAGTTCCAAACAAATTCAGAACGACGGTTACAATCGGTCATTCGCAAGATATGTTCAATGCGTATTTTACGGCTTTTCCGTACAATTCAATCGTCATGTACGACACTCCGCCAACGGATTCGTTGATGGTTTTCTCGGACTCATTTTTGAACACGTTCCGCCATGAACTTACCCATGCAATATCCTACAATTCAAAGAATAAATTTTGGCACGGAGCTTCTCGTATTTTTGGAGATGTTATAAATCCCGCTCTGTTTACAATTACGATGGGCTGGGCGGAAGGTGCCGCCGTCTCCACGGAAAGTAACCTTGGTGAAGGTCGGCAGAACAGCGATTTGCACAAACTTTTGGTAAAACAGGCAAAAATCGAAGGAAAATTTCCCAAATATTCGGAAATTCACGGAGCAAGGGACATTTCTCCGGGCGGAAACTTGAGCTATTATTTTGGCGGTGCTTTTTCGGATTATCTGCAAAAAAAATACGGATTTGAAAAATACGCTCAATTTTGGTACAACGCAGTAAATATCCAGCGTCCAAGTTATCTTTTCTATTTTTCAAACTTTAAAAAAGTATACGGAATAAAAATCGCTCAGGCATGGGAAGAATTTTTCGATTCCATTGAAATTCCCGACGTGAACGCAAACCCGTGGGAAGAAAATTGGTGTTCCTTGCAAAAATCTTCGTCCATGATGAATGTCGGGCGGTCTATGTATCCTGCGCTGACGGCAAGCCGAATCGGCTACGCATATTATGACTATTACACATCCAAAATAATTTTTATCGATAAAAAAACCGAAAAAGCAAAAACCGTCGCCAAATCCTACAATTTTCTGGGCATGAGCATAAGCCCCGACGGAAAATTCATTGCGCTTTCTTCGTACAGACCGCATAACAATTTCACAAAAACTTATCTTTCCCTTGTAAACACGGAAAACAAAGCCGTCTACAATCTAAAAGAACCCGGCTTGCGAGAGGGAACGGTTTTCTTCAGCAACGGAAATTATTATGTCGCAGCCGTAAAAACCATCTCGCAAAATTCTTCGCTCAAGATTTACAAAATAAATCTGAACAAAAAAAACAAAATAACGGACGTAACTGAAATTTCCGAGTTCAACGCTCCGTTCGGAAAGCAGATTTTTTCGACTTCCGGAACAATGGACGGGAAAATTTTCTTTGCCTACAAAGATGGACTTGATTTTTCGATATGCGTATACGATTTTGAAAAAAATCTGTTCCGTCAGTTTTTTGCAAACGCACCCGACACGGACGAAAAATCTGTATTCCTGCAATTGAACACAGCCGTCAACGGCAAGGTGTCGTTTACCTTCACGCAAAAAGGCACGATGCCCCGCCTTGGAATTTTTAACTACAATTCCGACTTTTCCGATACGAGTTTTGATTTTTGCACAAAGGATTCTTCGGGCGGCGTTTTCAATTCCGGTCTTATTGACGACAGCAAAAAAGCCGTTTTTGTCGGGCATTTTTTTGAAGAAATGAAAATCATGCTTGCAGATTTGAGCAAAATGGATTTCAGGTCGGTTTCCGCAATCGGAAAAGAATTCGAACAGCTTTCTCTAAAAGAAAACCTTCCGAACGGCGATAAAAATTTTCCAAAAATCCAAGAAAATTCAATCTCGGAAAAAAAATCCGGCGAAAACTCGGAAGAAAAACTCCCAATAGAATCGGAAAGCAAAAAATATTCCTCGTTCAAATATACGTTCACAGGACCGCACGGAGTTTTCGCTCCGCTGGGAATGACACATTCCTACGGTTTTCGGAAAAATCAAAACGGCACTTTCAGCTTAACTCAATTATTAAATCCTATCGGGGTTTCTTATTTTTCCGCATCGCCGTGGACGAATCCGATATGGGGACTTTCCGCAAGCTACAATCCTTTTACGGAAAGTTTTTCAGTTTCGGCACTCGCACACTTCGCCGGAAATAAAACCGTCTGTCGCCTCGGCGGAAACTCGGAGTTTGATTTTAGCGGATTCAAGCAAACCTATGAAACTCTCAACTTTTTGTACATTCAAAGAATTGCAGGAACAACCTTTTTCGAGATTGCAGATAATGGAGTCTTTTTTTACGGTCGTCAAAGTTTTTTTGATTTGGGCGAAAAAATCAAAGAGCAAGGAATATCAAATATTTTCGGAATTCTAAAAAATCCCGACATGACAAAATATCTTTATGCTAGCAATGTGATTATGATGGGGCTTGGAAACATAAATAAACTTTCCCCCGACACAAATTCCCAAATCGGCTGGAATGCATTTGTAACGTTCCAAAATAATTTTTTTGAATCGTTCGCTGCAAAAAACGACATTATTTCGAATTCGTATAATTTAGGTCTATTTTTCAGTGTGAAAATTCCAAAACTTTTGCCTTTCGAAATGTATAAGATGACCTTAAATTTTCCGACATCTCTTTCGGCAGAACTTTTTCCGTCGCAGAATTATTTTGCCTCGCTATCCGCATCCATGATTCTTTTTGCGACCGAAATCCAACGGTCAACGAATACGCTGCCGCTTTTTTTCTTCAATAGATTTTCCGTAAAAACTTCTTACACGGGAAATTTTGCGGACACAATTAGCACTCCGCTTCCGAACATGGCGATACAGAACGCTCCTATTTATGCGGAAAAACTTTTCACAGGCAAAGCCGAATATTACGATGAGTTGGCGTTCACGGTGAGCCTTGAAGCGACCCCGAATTTTGGCGGATTCGCTCGGTCTAATTTCAAGATTTCGTTTGACTGTTCGCTTCTTTTTAGACCTTGCAATCTTCCGAACCAAAATAAATTTGGCTTGGCGCTTATGGGCGTTGCTTTACTTTAAATACCCCGAATGTCGTGTTTCTATTTTTTTATAAATATGCATACGGCTTACCTGAAAAATTAAAATGTACGAATTAATGGGGCTTCCAAATGGCGGCGAACGAGAGATAAAAGTTTGCAAAAATAATAAAACTCCTCCGCCGTCCGCCTTTGAAAAATTAAGGATAAACACAAGGATTTGCGATTTATCTTGGCTTGATTCTTTACAAAAACTCTTTTATTGTCATAATAAACTGCCATAATAAGGAGACTTTAAATGAGCATCATCACTTCTTCCGTCATCAAAAATCGAAACAGACAGATAGCCATTATCGGGGCTTTCAGTGCGCTTATCATTCTCATGGGAATCCCCGGACTCCACCTAGGATATATTCAACTTAATCCTGCAACATCACTTACAATAATGCATATTCCGGTCATCCTTTCGGCAATCCTTGCAGGGCTTCCGGGCGCTCTTGTTACAGGAACGGTTTTTGGTCTTACAAGCCTTGTAAATGCCGCCGCAAATCCATCCGGAGTGCTTGACCCCCTTTTTGTAAATCCGCTGATTTCAGTTTTGCCAAGGATTCTCTTTGGAACGTTCTGCTGGATTCTTTTCAAATTGATTGATTTTATTCCACATCTTCCTAAATCAATAAACAGTGCGGTAACGGCATTTTTGGGAACGCTCTGTCACACCACTTTAGTCATCGGCTCGCTTTTTGTGTTTGCGTCTTCAAAAACCGCAGAAGCAATGGAAGGTGCCGGCTTCATTGCAGTTATGACCGTAATTCTTCCGGGCGCAATCATGGAGGCTGTCGCAGCAATTATTGTCTGTTCCGCAGTGATAAGTGCAATTTTCGTAACATCCGTATCAAAATCGAAATTTTCCCGATTGGAAAAAGATAATCTTCGTAGCACAGAAAATAACGATTCCGAAGCAAATGACAAAAAAGAGGCTTCCCCTGACAAGAAAAATCAGGAAACCGTATGAGAATCGTAATCGTAGGTGCAGGATTTACAGGAATCCAGCTTGCAAAAATTCTTATTAACGAGAAAAACAACGTTGTAGTAATCGATAACGACGAAGAACGCATGAGGCATATTTCCAATCGGCTTGACTGTTCGGTTCTGGTTGCAGACGGAAACAATCTTGAAACATTGGAAAAAGCCGGAATCGCCAAGGCGGACGCCATGGTTTGCGTCACAAGCAGCGATGAAGTCAATATGATAACCTGCTCCCTTGTGGATGCGGTTTATCCCGACATTTTGAAAATCGCGCGAGTCCGAAACTACGCATATTATGTGAACACTGCCGAAGCAAGCAAATCGCACGCAAATACATTCTCCGGAAAGCACAGACCGCTCTACGGAATCGATTATATGATTCACCCCGACGTAGAGGCGGCAAAAGCCATTGTTCAGGCTGTGGAAAACGGAGCTGTGAGCAACGTCTTTACATTCGGCGAATCGGAAAAACAGATTTTCAGAATAACCGTAGCTGACGAAAGTGTGTTC
This sequence comes from uncultured Treponema sp., assembly GCA_938039145.1. Lineage (GTDB taxonomy): Bacteria > Spirochaetota > Spirochaetia > Treponematales > Treponemataceae > Treponema_D. The sequence goes on along the minus strand of CALHVG010000080.1, from coordinate 29,816 downwards.
GCAGGCCACAAACTGATGGAAATCAAGAACCTGACGGAAGAACATCTCTTGGTTTCGTATATCGAAAAAGACGGCGAAGGCTTTCTGCCAAATGGAAATACGGTAATGGAAGCCGGCTGCACACTCGGAATCCTTACGGAAAAAAGCCGAATAAGCAAAATCCTTGAACTTTGCGGTTCAAAACAAAAGGAATTAAAAAAAATCGCAATAATCGGGGCGGGGCGAATCGGCACTCTAGTGGCAAGCAGAATTATCGAGCCTAAAAAACTTTCGTTGTTCAAGATGCTAAAAACCAAGTCGGCAAAACGGGTATCTCAAAAACTTTTGATAATCGATTCGGACGCAGACCTTGCAAAATCCGCAGCCGAACGTTTTGAAGAAGCGGAGGTTTGCCTCGGAGACGCAACAGACGAAAGTTTTTTGCGTGAAGAAGGAATTCCGGATTTTGATTTGGCGATATGTTCCACGCACAACCACGAATTGAACATGGTTCTTGCGGCATATCTTGAATCCTTGGGGGTAAAGCAGTCGATAAGTCTTGTAACAAGTTCCGCTTTCGCAAAGATTGCCGAAAAACTCGGAATTGACGTTACCATAGCCCTTCGCGACGTGGTTGTCGATTCCATAATGAGTCATCTTAGAGGAAAATCCGTAAAAGAAATCCACACCGTTACAAATGGCGACCTGGAAATAATCGAATGTGTGCTTCCCAACGATTCGCCGGTCAACGGTAAAAAAGTCAAAGAACTTTCCGATCCGGGAAAATATCTTGTGCTTTTGGACAAACATTCCGGAAATGAAGATTACGAAATTGCGAACGGCGAAACTGTCGTGTCTATCGGCGACCATCTTGTCCTAATCTCGCAAGCGGATTATTCAAAAAAGATTTTGGAATTCTTTGGGAACAACAGGGAATAGCACTGCGCATGAAAATGTTTTTAAATCTTTTGAGAATCAATTCAATTCTGGTGGCGATTGTCGGAACGACTATGCTGATGCCCTTTCTCGTTTCTTTTTCCCTGCATGAAGAATCCCGGCTTATGCTTTCGTATCTGATTCCGATGCTTTCCGGCTGGATAATTCTTCTTGCCGTAAATATTCCACTAAGAAAACGCAAAATAAACCTGACGATTCGTTCGACATACGTAACCGTTGCGTGCGCATGGATTTTTTCCAGCCTTTTCGGCGCAATTCCGATTTTCGCAAGCGGCTGCTCCGCATCTTTTACCGATGCTTTTTTTGAAAGCTGTTCCGGTTTTTCCACGACCGGCGCAACAATTTTCGGCGAAGTCCAAAACCTTCCCCGGAGCATGAATCTTTGGCGATGCCTTACGCATTGGCTTGGCGGAATGGGAATCGTCGCCCTTACCGTAGCTCTTCTTCCGCTTTTGGGCGTAGGCGGTTTTCAGCTGATAAAGGCAGAAACCACCGGTCCGGAAAAAGGCAAGATGACCGACAAAATAACCACAACCGCAAAACTCTTATGGATTATCTATTTTGTCCTGACAGCTGTAGAAACAATCGCTCTAAAAATCGCAGGAATGGATTTTATAGATGCAATCTCGCACGCATTTTCCACATTGGGAACTGGCGGATTTTCAAGCAAAAACGCAAGCGTTGCCGGATACAATTCTGCCTCAATCGATATAATAATAACCGTTTTCATGTTCCTTGCAGGAATCAATTTCAGCCTGTACTTTTACATTCTGACCGGTCACTGGAACGACGTAAAAAAGAATTCCGAACTAAAGGCTTATGTCGCCGTAAATCTTCTGTGTATTTTAGGCGTTTCGCTTCCATTGATTCGAATGTACGGCGGAATCGGAAGTGCCTTGAGATACGGCTCGTTTCAGGCGCTTTCAATCAGCTCGACAAGCGGCTTCGCCACCGCCGATTTTACAGCTTGGCCAAGCGTATCCCAATTTTTCATTTTTCTCTTATTTTTTATCGGAGGCTCTTCCGGCTCAACAAGCGGCGGCTTTAAAATCATTCGATGGGTTGTACTTTTCAAACAGTTGAACAACGAGACAAAAAAAATCCTTCATCCGCACGGAATATTTACCCTACGCCTTGACGGTTCGCCAAGAGACAACGAAATTATCTCCGTAGTCACCTCTTTCCTGGTGATATTTTTTTCGCTAATCGGAATCACAACCCTGTTCGGCTGTTTTGCGGACTTGGACATACTCACGGCATTTACCGGCGCAATGTCAATGGTAGGAAACATCGGTCCGGGATTCGGCAAACTTGGTCCGCTTTTTAATTATGGATTTTTGCCGGATTTCCTTAAATGGTGGTACTGCTTTGCAATGCTTGCCGGAAGATTAGAATTATACACAATGATAATTTTCTTTTTCCCAAGTTATTGGAAAAAATAAATCTAAAGGTCTTTTATGATTACCGTTTCGTTCGAAGGCAAGGGAAAGTGCGGACTCTGCGAATGGATTTATTTATCCATAAAAAATCAAATATCGAGCGGAACTCTCAAACCCAACGAAAAACTTCCGTCAAAACGAACTTTGGCAGAAAATCTTGGCGTCAGCGTAATAACAGTGCAGAACGCCTATTCTCTTCTGATTTCCGAAGGATACATTTATTCTATTGAAAAAAAAGGTTTTTTCGTCACGGAACTACGCCCGGTAAAACACAAAAATATTTCCTCCGTCAAAACAAAGGAAAATCTCGTCGAAAAAAAAGAATGGCTGGCTGATTTCAGCAGCAATTCCACTGGCTACGAAAAATTTCCATTCGCACTATGGTCGCACACGATGCGGCAAATCCTGAATTCCAAGGACGAAAAACTCCTTCAACGAGTCGGAATAAAAGGTGTCGCTCCACTTAGAATCGCTCTCGTAAAACATCTTTTGGAATTCCGAAGCATGAACGTAAAACCCGAACAGATTGTAATCGGAGCAGGCACGGAAAATCTTTATTCGATGGTAGTTCAGCTTTTGGGGCAAAATAATATTTTCGCCGTAGAAAATCCGGGTTATCGAAGAGCGGCTAAAGTCTTTGAACTCAACGGAACAAAAGCACTTCCCGTAAAAATCGATGAGCATGGCATGAATCCGGACGAACTTGAAAAATCAGGCGCAAATGTGGCTCATGTTTGTCCAAACCATCATTTCCCCACGGGAATAATCATGCCAATCCGCCGCCGCCAAGAAATTCTTGCTTGGGCAAACACTGGAAACAACCGCTACATTTTAGAAGATGACTACGACAGCGAATTCCGGTTTATCGGAAAACCTCTTCCAACCCTGCAAAGCACCGATCCATCCGGGAAAGTCATATATATAAATTCCTTCACCAAAACGCTGGCGCCATCTTTCAGGATAAGTTTCATGGTGCTTCCCGAACGGCTTATTCCCCTTTTTGAAGAAAAGCTGGGATTCTATTCATGCCCCGTAAGTGCGTTCGAACAATACACCCTAGCCCGCTTCATTTCGGAAGGCCATTACGAAAAACACATAATCCGCATGAAAAATTTTTATAGAAATCTACGCAACAACCTGATTGGCGCATTGCAGAACAGCGCTCTTTCAAAAATTTCAAGTTTCCACGAAAAAGAATCCGGACTGCATTTTCTTTTAAAAATCGATAGCAAATATTCTTCGGAAGAACTTGAAAAACGCCTGAAAGAGCGGGGCATAAATCTTCCGCTTCTCAAAAACTTTTATTATCAAAAAATCCCCAAAAATGACGACAAAACTTTTGTGGTAAACTACAGCGGAATAAAAAAAGAAAAAATCGCGGAAACTGTCCGAAGAATCGAAGAAGCTGTCAGATAAAAACTGCAATTTTTTGCAAAAGTACGTTTCAACTAAAGCAAAATCTTCACAAAATCAACAATCATCAGCCGGCATATTTGACTTTTTGGGCTAAATTATTTCTGCGAAAATCAACACCGCTTTCAAAAATGTCGGGATATGCCGTTCTTAATAAGTGCCTGATTCCGTTTTTTCCCTGTCAATCACGGAACACCAATTTCTCCCCAAAATAAAAAAATAGCGGCAGCCAAAATTTCTTTGAACTGTCGCTATTTTTGCCAATCCGAAGTCAATTCGGAACAAATTTATTAGACGGCGTTTTTATCCGGCGAATTTTCTATAAAATTGCCGCCTAGTTTTTTGCCCTTTCCACGAACGAACCGTCTCTTGTGTCTATAACGATTCGTTCTCCGTCGCTGATAAACAAAGGAACTCGAACCTCAATGCCGGTGTCAAGCGTTGCAGGCTTCAACGATTTTCCGGAAGTGTCGCCTTTTATGCCGGGCTCGGTATAGGTTATCGTCCGCGTTACCTGAACAGGCATATCTATACCGACCGGTTTTCCCTCGTAAAACGTAAGCTTAACGTCAAGCTCGTCTTCGGGAGTGATATATCCGGCATAATCGCCCAAATTATCTTTTGGAAGTTCAAATTGTTCGTAGGATTCCTGATCCATGAACACATAAGTATCTCCGTCAATATACGAAAGTTTTGTAACATGGGACTCAAGGTCAACCTCGTCGAACTTTTCGCCGGCATCAATTCCAAGATCCATCGTGGATTTAGTAACAAGGTTCTGCACTCGAAGATTTGTAACCATTCCAGCGCGTCCTGAACGCTGACCGAGCATTTTCTGAACGATAAGCGGATTTCCTTCATACATAAAAGCTGTTCCAACTTTCAACTGTGATGTCATTAACATATCTGTAACCTCTGTAAAAAAAGTTTAAGTGTGGTGCTTAATATTACAATGTTTTCAAATTAAAGTCATCTATCGAAAACCTCAAGAAAAGTCGCACCATTGATTTTTATCAGGGCATTCCGTCGGCAAGCCGCCGTCGGCAGCTCCGGGGTTCCGCTTTCGCTCCGGTCGCATCCTTCTCTCGCCTCGGCTCGTTCAGTCCGGCGGCAGCTTCGCACCCTTCCATTGCCTAATGCACGGCTCCTCCGCTTTTTCCGCAAAAAATACATTTTTATATAAAAACCGGTTTAAAATCTAGTTGACTTTTTCTATATTTCTATATATTCTTTATTTCAGGCGCGGAAAATAAAAACTGTTCGCAAAGTTTTGTATTAATTAGGAGGATTCTATGGCTCTATCGCTTGTTTTGAACAATAATAATTATGAAGTCGGTTCTTTTGACGCTAAAACGTATTTTTCGGAACTCTTACGAAAAGTTCAAGCCGGACTTGTAATCAGCATAACAAAAAATGGAAAGCCCGTTGCAATAATGCAAAGCCCCGAACGCAAAAAAAATGTTCAGGCGCTTGAAGCTTTTAACAAATTAGATGCAATCGGCGCAAAAATCGCCGCACGCAATTCCGCAATTTCAATTTCGGAATTGCAGAGGGTAAAAGACAATGGCAGAAAATATTGAGTTTCCGTGTTTTGTGGCGGACTGCTCGTTTATCGCCTCGTTTTTCCTTGCGGACAAAACCGAAAACGAACCGAAATCTGCGGCTGATGAAATATTTTCGCTTATTAACAACAACGGGCAAATTATGGTTCCGCCGCTATTTTGGTATGAAATTGGAAACGTTCTTTTAAATTGCACAAAACCGTCAAAAGCCACGGGCGTTCCCCGCATAACAAAAACGGAATGCGCCGAAATTCAGCGGAATCTTTCGCTTTTGCCGATTGCCACAGACACGCTTGCAGACAGCGAAATTCGAGCAAACATTCTTATATATGCGGAACAGTACGGCTTGTCTTATTATGATGCATCTTATCTTGAGCTTGCGGTACGGCTCGGGCTGAAACTGAAAACATTCGATCAAGACTTGATTAACGCGCGCAATGCGGAAAACGCATAGAATTTTTTAAGTACATTCAGTTCTTTGAAAATAGATTCTCGGCTTTCAAACGCGAAAACAGATATTCGGGCAGACAAATTGAAAGTTCAGTTACAACTGCGCCCGGCATGGAGCCGTGCCGAAGGCAGTATTTTTGTTCCGGCTTTTTGGCGGAACAAAAATACCGAGCGTATAGTGGGCGGCGGAACGCCGGTGGGAGCAAACTCTGCGCCCCAAATAATTGCAGCAGATAATGTTTTTTTTGCCTTTTTCCTGCGATTATTTATTGAGAATAAAAAATGCTTACTATATATAGACGGCAAGGACAAAATTTTATAAATTGCTAAAATTAGCGGTTGCTATTTTATTCTAAAAAAAGAGGGGTAAAAAATGAACAAAATCCTCGTCTGCAAGGAAAAAGACCCGCGAGAAACTCGTGTCGCACTGATTCCCGACGACATAAAAAAACTCAATTCCATGGGATTTGAACTTCAAGTTGTAAGCGGAGCCGGTATAAAAAGCGGATTCTCCGATGAATCCTACGTTTCTGCCGGCGCAAAAATCGTCGCAAAAGAAGAAGACGGCTACGAAAACAGCGAAATTATCGTTCGAATCATGAAGCCGGAATCTATAAAGGGAATCAAAAAGGATACTCTGCATTTAAGCTATATGGATCCTTTCAACGAAACCCAACTCTTGAACGAGTTTGCCGAAAGCGGAATTCAGGCGGTTTCGCTGGAAATGATTCCTCGCTCTACCTTAGCTCAAAAAATGGACGTTCAGTCGTCTCAGACTTCGTTGGCGGGCTACGTCGCTGTATTGAACGCCGCGGAAAAGCTTCCGAAGATTCTGCCAATGATGGTTACTCCGGCAGGCACTATAAATCCTGCCAGGGTTTTCATAATTGGCGTGGGGGTTGCCGGTCTTCAGGCAATCGCAACCGCAAAACGTCTTGGTGCCAGGGTTGACGCTTTTGATACCCGTCCGGTTGTCGAGGAGCAGGTAAAATCGCTTGGCGCATCATTTGTGAAAATCGATTTGGGCGAAATGGGGCAGACCACCCAAGGATATGCAAAAGAACTTACACCCGAACAAATCGCAAAACAGAAGGAAGTGCAGGCAAAAGTCTGCGAACGTTCCAATATAGTAATCACCACCGCAAAAGTTTTTGGGCGAAAAGCACCAAGGCTGATTGAAAAATCTGTAATCAATCGCATGATGCCAGGCTCAATCATCGTGGATATGGCTGTTTCTACGGGCGGAAACGTGGAAGGCTCAAAACTGTTTGAAGAAGTGGTTACAGAAAACGGAGTGACTATAATGTCCGGGGATATGCTTGAACGGCAAGTCCCCTACGATGCTTCAAAAATGTTCTCAGGAAACATAACGGCTTTTCTGTCGCACTTCTACGACAAAGAATCAAAGGAATTCAAGATGAATCTTGAAGAGCCAATCATGAAAGGCTGCCTTTTGACAAGCGGCGGAAAAATCATCCACGAAAGATTTATCACGAGGTAATAATTATGGATATAATGCTTATTTTTGTTTTTGTCATTTCGGCTTTTTTAGGTGTCGAACTGATTTCAAAAGTCCCATCTCAGCTGCACACGCCGCTGATGTCCGGAACAAATGCGATTTCGGGAATAACGGTTGTCGGTGCGATTACGGTTACTGCTATCGGTGTTGGCGGAAAAATCGGACTTATTCTAGGATTTTTGGCTATAGTGTTCGCAACAATAAACGTTGTAGGCGGCTATCTTGTGACAGACCGGATGCTCGGAATGTTCAAGAAAAAAGACGCTAAGGATGGTAAAAAGTAATGTCAGACATAATCATAAAAATTCTATACATGATTTCCTGTATCTTTTTTATCAGAGGAATCAAACTCTTAGGAAAAGCAAGTTCCGCCCGCAAAGGAAATCTTTATTCGTCGATAGGAATGTTGATTGCCTGCGTTACGGTTCTTAGCGAAAAGCAGGTATTAGGAACCTGGAATACGGATATCTTCCTTAACGGATACGTTTACATTGCGGCGGCAATCATCTTCGGCTCTTTGGTAGGCATAGTTTGGTCAAAAAAAGTTCAGATGACAGGAATGCCGCAGCTTGTAGCGCTTTTCAACGGATTTGGCGGACTTTCTTCGCTTTTGGTTGCCGTAGCACAATACGTTTCCTACATAAATGGAAAAATGGAAAAAGGGGACGCATTCACCGCAATTTCCCTTGGACTTACAATCGCCATTGGCGCGGTAGCTTTTACAGGTTCAGTTGTAGCGTGGGGAAAACTTTCAGGCAAGGCGTTCAAAAAGAATGTCTCAATTCCCGGAAAAAACGCCATAAATGCAATTCTTTGCGCAATCGGAAGTGTTGCCATCCTTGCATACTCGTTTTTTGACGCAGAAAATCCGTTCGGTTTTGCTCAGATTGAATTATACGGAATCGTGGTTACGGTAGCGGTCTTCCTTATACTCGGCTTTACGATGGTGATTCCTATCGGCGGCGGTGATATGCCGGTAATCATCTCTTTCTTGAACGCTTTGTCGGGGCTTGCAGCGGCTTTTGCCGGATTCGCCATAAACAATACGGTTCTTGTGGTTTCAGGATGTTTAGTGGGAGCTTCCGGTCTTATCCTTACACTTATAATGTGCAAAGCGATGAACCGAAAATTTTCAAATCTTCTGTTCAAAAGTTTTGGCGCAAAGAAAAAGAGCGGTACCGCCGCTTCTGAAAAAGAACCAAAATCTCTATCCGTTGAAGATGCATTCCTTGTGCTTGAAGCCGCAAAGAATGTATGCATAGTTCCGGGTTACGGAATGGCGGTGGCACAAGCTCAGCACGCCGTAAAAGAACTTTGCGACAAATTGGAAGATAACGGAGCTGAAGTTAATTTTGCAATCCATCCGGTTGCAGGTCGAATGCCCGGTCACATGAACGTGCTTTTGGCAGAAGCAAATGTGCCTTACGAACAACTTAAAACTGCCGACGAAATGAATCCTCAGATGAGCAACGTCGATGTAGCAATAATAATCGGAGCAAACGATGTTGTGAATCCGGACGCAATCCACGACGAAAGTTCTCCGATATACGGAATGCCGATTGTAAACGCATTCGAGGCAAAAACGGTTTTCGTTCTAAAAAGAGGGAAGGGAACCGGATTTTCCGGCCTTGAAAATCCGCTTTTTACCAATGACAATACATTGATGATTTACGGAGACGCAAAATCAACCGTCACTCAACTGGCGGCGGAATTCAATAATTAAATCCAAAATAAAACTCCCCAAGTACAAAATCCGACAAAGGTAAATGAAACTTGGGGAGTTTTATTTTCTCAAGCAATACAGCACCAGCCGAATCCCGTCGGAAAACTCGACAATTAAAAACCTAAATCGAAATGTTGCATGAAAGGCGAATCGTTTATATGATTTTTATCCGCCTGCACTTCCGTCAAAATAACTTTCAGTTAGATTTGCCCGAATCATGCTTGCGCTCTTGTATCTTCCATTCCTGTCATAGTAAACTTGATGCAACTAGAGGAATTTACAAAACAAAATTGTATTCATCCATCATAATTAACCAAAGGGAACTCTCATGAAAAACAACAGCAAAAAAATTTTTCCGTGAGGAAAAAGCTTGTCTTAATTTTTATTTCCATAATTGTGAATTTGGTTATCCTTGTATCCTTGATAATAGGATTTCAGGTAAAAAAATCCGATATGGAATCATTCAGAGGAACTGTTCTTAGGGACATGAAACTTGTTGAAAACGGAATCGATCTGTTTTTTGGCAACACCACAAATGTGCTGAATATGCTTGCCGAACATCCATATTGTAAAGCCGCGGATGATTCCATCAACTCGTATGTGAATAATAAAACAGACGTGAAAGCCTCGGACACTGTAAAGAGCGAAAATGAAAAACGGCTTGTCTCTTTGTTCAAGCGAGTACATTCAGCATTTCCCGAATATGTTGAAGTTTATCTTGGAACAAAATGGGGCGGCTATGCCACGAATTTCGACGGATTCATGTCTGCGGGTTACGATCCTCGCAAGCGAGGCTGGTATATTTCAGCCACGGAAAATCACGGAAAAAGAATTATCACAAATGCATATCTTTCCACCGTCGGAGATGTTGTTGTTTGCCTTTCGAAAAGCGTGGATTCCCCCAGCAACGAACACATAGGAAATGTCAGTATAGAAGTCACGCTGAACCAACTGACGGACATGATTTCAAAATTCAAGATAGGAAAAACCGGTCATGTAATGCTGGTGCAGGGCGACAACACTATCCTTGCAGACCCTGTAAATAAAGAATTCAACTTCAAAAAGATAGAAGAAATAAAAATCAATGGATTTGATGCGTTGGGAAAAGTTAAGGAAGGAAACGTTTCTCTTACAATGAACGGCGAAAAATGGTTCGCCGTAGTTTACACCATGGAACACACCGGCTGGAAACTTATTGGCTTTATGACAAAAAAAGAAGTCTTTGCGGATTACTATACAATCATAAAAACCATGATTTTAATCGGCTCTATACTGTTCGTGATATTCCTTGCCGTTGCACTGTTATTTTCCTTGAATATAACCCGTCCTATACGCCAAATCATGGGGGTTCTTAAAGAGGTCTCTGAAAAATCCGATTACACAGGACGGCTTACCATCACCGGAAACGATGAATTCTTTTTGCTTTCAAGATATTTCAACGAAACTATCTCAACAATTTCCAACTCTCTTAAAAACATTTCATCGCAGACAGAGGCGATGAATTCAATCGGAGACGATCTGGCTTCCAACATGACAAAAACAACCGCCTCTATCAATCAAATTAGTTCTCATATAGACAGCATAATGCAGCAGACTTTCGATCAGGCTTCCAGCGTAACGGAAACTTCTTCAACCATCGAAGAAATAATCCGCACGATTGAAAGCCTGAACGAAAAAATCAAACTGCAAACTAGCAGCATAGAATCTTCCGCATATTCCATTGCCGGAATGCACAGAGAAGTGGATGCCACAAAAGTGATTTTTGCCGAAACAAAAGAAGTCATGGATCTGATTCAGCATGCAATAATCAGCGGCAAGGAAGGTGCGCATACGGCAAACGACACCGTGTCAAAAATCGCAGAAAAATCGACTTCGCTCATTGAAGCCAGCAACATAATTTTAAACATCGCTGACCAAACAAACCTGTTGGCGATGAACGCCGCCATCGAAGCCGCCCACGCAGGCGAAACAGGAAAAGGATTTGCCGTCGTCGCCGATGAAATACGAAAATTAGCAGAAGAAAGTTCGATGCAGGGAAAGCAGATTACCGAAGCCATCAACGAAACTCTTAAAATAATCGATGAAATTTCGTTGGCAAGCAGCAACATAGAAAATTCGTTCGACAAAGTTTCCGATTTGGTCGCAGAGGCGCAAGAAAAGGAAAAGAAACTCAATGATGTTCTTACTCGTCAAGTGGAAGCAAGTCGCAATGTTCTCACAGAAATAAAAACAATCGGCGGAGTAAGCTCCGAAGTCCGAAACGGTTCGGAAGAAATGCTTATAGGCGGAAAACAAGTTGCAGTTGAAATGCATAAACTCGACAACATGACCAAAATAATCAACAACAGCATCGAAGAAATGGCATCGGGTGCCTTGCAAATAAATCATTCCATACAGGAAGTGAACATGCTAAGCCAGAAAAACAAAGAAAGCATTGATTCGCTTGCCCACGAAGTAGAAAAATTTAAACTTTAAAAAGAGTGCGCAAAAAAACACCTTCCAAATCCTGAGATACCAAGAACTGATACGCTCTAGGTGGAAGGTGTTTTTTCATATGAAAAAGACAATTTTTTGCGGCTAGGTTACACCTTGAATTGTTTTACTTCATCATGCAAGGCTTCTACGCTCTCTTTATTTTTCACCGCAATCTCTCTGATAACCATTGCAGAATTAGTAATATTTGAAGCTTCAGAGACCACGCCCTCCATATTGGAAGCGATATTATCCGACATTATTCCAAGTTGTTTCATCTCCGAGGAAATAAGGTTGCTTTCTCTAAGCATTTCCGTAGAAGCTGCCAAAACTCCATCGGTCACCATCGCAATTTCGGTCAAAGCCACTTCGATATCCGCCGTATTTTCGTTCTGCTGTACAATCGAACTCAAAATGGCATTTTCGCTGACCTTACTTTGCTCCATCAACTGGAATATTATGTCGAATTTGCTTTCGATGTGTCCGATAGAACCCGTCATTCCATCGATTTTGCTTTTCAAATCCGTAAGAATCTGTGTTATTTTCTTGCCCTGATTGCTCGATTCTTCCGCAAGTTTCCTGATTTCGCCAGCAACTACCGCAAATCCTCTTCCGGCCTCGCCCGCATGCGAAGCCTCTATCGCCGCATTCATGGCAAGAAGATTCGTCTGGGCTGCGATGTTTTCGATAACGGTCGAAGTCTCCAAAAGCACCGCAGAACTTGAGTTTACGTCATTACTGATTTTCACCGCCGCAGAAATCATGGATTTTCCGCTTTCTGCAGCATTGTTCATATCTTCGATATTTTTTAGGTTCGTCTCGATTCTTTCTTTTTCCAGTTTTATATCGGCAATCATCTGAGTTATCAAACCGGAAACTTTATCCAAATTCTTTGACTGAGCATCAACGCTCGTGTCCAAGGTTTCTATTGTTGTGGTCATAATCTGAAGCGAAGAACCGACAGTGATTACGCTCTTTGCCTGATCCATAATCTCCTGTTTTGCGCTCATTATGTTCGTTCCGATTCCCTTTACGGAATTTTCAGTACTCACGGAATTTTCCGCCAACTTTTCTGCCGTATCTTTGAGCTCAACAGTATTTTTGTCTACTTTTTTTATCGAATTTCCTATTTTTTCGATTGTCTGATTAAAATAAAGCGACATTCTACTAGTTTCGCTGTTGCCGACAACAGGAAGCCGAACGGTCAAATCTCCGTTTCCTGATGATATGTTCTTCAACATATCTATCATTTTTCGCAAAGGTTCTGTTATCTTTTTTCCCGCAAGTCCAGAAAAAATGAATATAACCACAAGCAACACGGCAAAAACCAGCAAGAAAAATATTCCGACTTCCTCTATGTAGGCTTTAAACTCTGATATTGGAATTAGCATTATGCAGCCAAAATCCATAAGTTCTGTGGATACAGGAGAAAGCATAGCCTTGTAGCTAGTATTTCCTACTTTTACATCCAAATAGTCTTTTTTTGTGTAAGTGTAATCTTTCAACCCGGAAACATCTATTTCGTCTATAGTCTTGTATATGTCGTTCATGTCGATTGTACTTACGATAATCTTTCCGGTATTATCAACGACAATCAACTGCCTTTGCGAACCGAAATCAAAGATTACCGAAAGTTTTGTAAGGTCTATGTCAAACGTACCTACACCCTTAAATTTGTTCGCATAATCCACGATTCCTTGCACAATTGTTATTGCAAGAGTTCCGTTAGAAGTCTTGTATGCGCCCAACGATGCGATTTTGTTTGGATTTTCTTTTCCGAGTTTAAACCATGCTCTGTCCCGTGAATCATATCCGTTTTTTCTGTTGATAAGCGGATAATGAACATATCCGCCGTTGTGTTCGGTGGCAAGAGCACCTCCCAAAACAACCGAAGAATTTTGGGTAAACGCTTTAAGAGCCTCGTATACCCTTTCTTCATAACTGCCAGAAGCAGGATTCATTTTGTTTGTTCCAGTAGGCGATTTTTTATCCACATAAGAAGTTATATCATTCTGTGTAGATTTTATAACCTCTTGCGCACAAAAAGTACGAATCGAATTCTTTATATCATCAAAATACAAAGACAAAATCTTTTCTACATTTTTTATTTCTTCCGCAGCTTGCATGTAGAATCTTTTATTCATGGATTTCAGTTCGCGTGCAGAAATAACCGCCATGATTAAAAGCAATATGAACATGGAAAAAGAGGTCAGTATTATAATAATTTTTCCTCTAAGACTTAAAAATTTCTTTGATAATGAAAAATTTTCATAATTTCTCATTTGCAATTCCCCTTATGTATAAATTCATGCTCAAAACAGAAAATCTGCACGGTGATCACAAAGTATAAGTTCCAATCTTCTTGTTTTCACTAAGAAATTGAATCCTAACGTGATCTATAACTTTTGCTTTTATGATTTAATAAGATTCTGAGTATTTTGAAATCGGTTACTATGATTGTAACCTTCTTTTTTCAATTTGAAAATAAAATTTTTTTATCTCTTGGGTAAAAATTTGCACAAAATCCTATTTTTAGGTCAAGATTGTGATTAAAATCCTATATTCCAAAAACTTTATATGATAAACTATACCCATATCTTTAAATGCGAAAATAGACTCGCCTATTTTGGAGAATTTTGATGAAACACAAAGAGGTTGGTGACTATGGAATCAAAAGTGAATCAAGGCTGACTTTTCTTGAATGCACGGGAATCATAGTCGGTCACGGAGTCGGAAGCGGAATACTTGCCGTCCCATATTTGGCATCAAGAAACAGTTGGTGGGACTTTTTATGGATTGTAGCCGTGGCTTATACCATAAATCTTCTGCTCCATCTTATGATTGCCGAACTTTCGCTGAACAACAAGGGCGCACAATTTGTAAAATGTTTTGAAAACGAACTTTTTTCGGGAAAAGGCAAAAAAATCGCAACATGGATTGCGTTCGCCTTTTTAGGATTCAGCGTATTGTGCAACGTGACAGGTTTCATCACGGGAAGCGCCGCCGTTCTGAACACATGGCTTGGCTTACCGAATTTTCTAAGCATGATGATTTATTATGTGGTTGTGGCAAGTGTCGTATTTTTTGGAATGAAAATCGTAGGAATCTGCGAAAAATATTCGATGATAGCCATGGTTACGGTAATCGCAGTGCTGTTTGTGGCAACACTGAAATCCCAATTAAGCCCGTTACCGAACAAATTCATCGCAAGTTCCAACATTATGGCTCTGTACAGCACGGTAAGTTTTTCCCTCTCTGCGGTAATGTCTGTTCCGCAGGTCGTCAAAGGTACAGTCGGAAATAAAAGCAAAATCGTTGGTTCAATCGCCACCGGAACGGGCATAAATGTGGCTCTGATTATTCTTGTTACATTTATGACTTTAATTGGAGCTGGAAAAGACATCACCAAAAACGGAGCGCTTGTAGACCTTTCGGCGCACCTTGGCGGTTGGGTAAGTTTTGTCGGCTACATATTTTCATTGCTGGCTCTTTCAACATCATTTTGGGCAAATACCTTAAACATGCGGGACATTATCAGCGAACAGACTGATTGGAACAACAAATTAAGTTGGCTTTTGGCATCTCTTCCATGTTTGATTTTTGCGCTTTTCGGATTTACAAGTTTTGTAGGTTTTGCAAGAATCGCCGGAGTAATTCAAGTTCTTACTGGAATCGGAATAATTGTCGCATACAACAAATCCAGAAGGAAAGCCGGACAAAGTATAATCTGCAGAAAATTCGGAACGCTTCCTTTTCAGATTGTGGTAATCGCAAGTTCTTTGGCAGCGACAATCGGTTCTGTATTAAAAGTGTTATAAATTATAAATAAAATACAAATAAATTCGAGGAAACAAATGGCAACGAACACATTAAAATCCGGTCTTGACGGTTTTAACACAACCTGCATAACTCAAGTGGCATCTACGGTTCTGAACCTTGTAGGCGTAGAAAAGGCAACCGGCATGGCAAATCCTATTCCTGAAGTTATGGAAGCATGCGGAGGCTTCGGCGGATGCGACAGGGTTTTCATGCATAATCCGGACGGCATTGCCCAATGGATTTTCAACAAATACAAAAAATTTTCAGGGGCGGCTTATCAAGCAAGCACTCTGGCACTTGAAATGTTGAGCGTAGTCCCGCCGGTAACTCCGGTTTGCTTCGGCTCAATGTATTCCGGTCTGCAGCCAAAATACCACGGAATCCAAGCATACGAAAAACCCGTGCTGAAATGCGCCACGATTTTTGATTGTCTGATAGAAGCCGGAAAAAAAGTCGCCATCGTTTCTACAAAAGGTGACAGCATTTCGTTGATTTTTCTTGAGCGAAACATGGATTATTTTATCTACAAATCCGTGAGTGAATGCAACAAAAAAGCAAAAGAACTTATAAAAGAAGACAAATACAACGTGATTGTTTTGTACAACACGGACTACGACTACTGGATGCATCGTTCATCTCCAACGGGAATTCCCGCGCTTCATGCCCTAAAAACCAATTTCAAGACTTACATGGAATTGAACGAACTCATAAAAAATGAGTGGGGCAATAAACATAAAACTGCGCTGGCTTTTGCACCGGACCATGGCTGCCACAGAATGGCAGGTATTTTGGGAATGCACGGAATTGAAAAACCTTGCGACATGAATATCGTGCATCTTTGGAGCGTAATCTAAAAAAAGCCGGCGTATTTAAAATTCGCCGGCTTTCCACATTAAAAAGGAACGGAAGAATTTTGTGCCGAAAACAAAATCCTGTTTCTGCACAAGAAATCTCTTCCCGAAAATCAAGTTTAGTTCTGTAAAGTTTTTTCTTTTCCGTTCGATTTCAAGAATTGCCAAAGAATTCCCAGCGTAATCAGGGTAAATCCGGAAAGATCTGTTATCCAACCCGGATATATCAGTAAAATTCCGCCTATCGCCATGATAATTCTTACAATCGGATTCATTTGCCGTTTTAAGTAGCCTTCCAATGCGGCAGAAAGACCAAAAATTCCAAAAAGCGATGTAACGATTATAAGCGCAACCTGAGGAATCGAAGTGTTTATCAAAATCAAAGCAGGATTTATGCAAATTATATACGGAACGATGAACGCTCCTACCGCCAGCCTAGACGCATGGAACGCCGTTTTCATCGGATTTGATTTTGCTATGGCAGAACCGGCATAAGCCGCAAGGGCAACAGGAGGCGTAATGTCGGCAACAATTCCAAAATAAAATACAAAGAAATGTGCCGCCAAAACCGGAACACCCATTCTAATCAGTATTGGAGCACAAGTTGCCGCCATGATGCAGTAGTTCGCAGTCGTTGGAACGCCCATTCCAAGGACAATGCAGCAAAGCATAGTAAGCACCAACGCCACAATCAGATGGTTCTGTGCAAGATTTATGATTCCGTTTATAAGTTCATTTGCCAATCCGGTCATTGTGATAGAACCAGCGATTATTCCGGCAACACCACAAGCGGCAGCGACTGTAATCGTTCCTTTTCCGCCCGCCTCAAGTGAATCCAAAATCTTTGTAAAACTGATTCGGTTTCCTTTGTTGAAGAACCCAACGATTATCGTAAGAATAATCGCAAATGCGGCAGCCCTCTGAATGGTCATGAAATTTCCGCCGACAAATACGACCAAAGCTACAAGCGGAATCAAAAGATATATTTTTTTTACAAGCGTCCTGAATATCGGAAGTTCTTCCTTTTTTATTCCCGAAAGGTTGAGTTTTTTTGCCTCAAGATGAACCGAAATAAAAATTCCCGTAAAATACAGAACCGCAGGAATAATGGCTCGTCCTATTATATTTGAATACGGAATTCCCACAAAGTCCGACATAAGAAAAGCAGCCGCACCCATAATCGGAGGCATAATTTGCCCTCCAGTGGATGCCGAGGCTTCAACAGCAGCCGCAAATTCCGGCTTATATCCGGTCTTTTTCATCATGGGGATTGTCACAGAACCTGTCGTCACGGTATTTCCCACGGAAGAACCTGAAACCATTCCGCACAAACCCGATGAAATTACGGCAACTTTTGCAGGTCCACCGGAATATTTACCTGCCGCGCAGTTCGCAAGCTGGATGAAAAAATTGGATATTCCCGTCCTTTCCAAAAATGCGCCAAAAATGATGAACACGACGATATATTTGGAACAGACGTTCACCGGAGTGGAAAAAACGCCTTCTTTCGTATAAAAAATATTTCTGATGAAGTATTTTATTCGTCCAAAAAACGAAGGATTTGTAAGTCCAACAAACATGGCATACGCTACAAAAAATATCGCAACGCATAAAATCGGAATTCCGACGCACCGTCTGGTCAGTTCCAGCAAAACAAGAACTCCCATAACGCCAATCACAATCTGATACGGAGAAAAACGTGTTCCCTGTTGAATAATTCCGTGCGCATTAAAAGTGAAATACAAAAACGAAATTGTTCCCACAAGCATTAGTATTATATCGTACCAAGGAATGTAGTTAGGCTTGACATCTTTTTTACGGGCAGGGTACACAAGAAATCCCGCCAAAATTATAAGCCCCATGAATGAAGTAAGCCTTATCTCTTCCAAAAACCTTGCAAAAAGGGTCATGTATATACACCACAATGAAAATGCCGCAAGAAAGATTCTTATCGCAGTTTTAGGCGCACCTGTCCAAATTCTGCGGTTGGATTCCCTGTCGTATTTTTTCATGATTGTATCAACATCTGAAGACATATCCTGCTCAATATTAAAGTTCTGTTCTTTTGTCATCGTTTTATTCCTGTGATTCTACGGAAATTCCGTGTTCTGCATAATAACGAGCCGCACCTACATGAAAAGGAGCAGCCATTCCTGTTGTCGCATTTTCTAGCGAAAGTTCTCGACCTTTTGCGTTCTCTTTGGCGATATCCATGCTGTGGTCAAAAATCGCCGCCGTCATTTTGTAAACGCTTTCTTCATCAAGATAGGAAGACACGATAACTGTTGCTTTTACGGTTATCGTTTCAACATCGTTATCCTGACCTTTATAGGTTCCCGCCGGAATTTTTAAAGGCGCATAATACGGACAAGTCTCAAGAATTTTTTCCCTGAGCAAACCATCTATGTTCACAAGATAAGTACTGTTTGTCGTCGAAAGTTCCGTGATGGCACTTGTCGGCGCACCCGCAACTATAAAAGCCGCATGAATCTGCCTGTCCTTTAGGGCTTCCTTGCTTGCGCCAAAACTTTGATACTGAGGCTTAATGTCATCCAAAGTAAGACCCGCCGCATCAAGAACATCCAGCGCATTGAAATAAACTCCAGAACCAGCTTCCCCGATGGAAACGCTTTTTCCCTTCAAATCATAGGCAGTCTTGATTTTTGGGTCTATCGTCACAAGCTGAACGGTTTCCGCATACAGACCGCCAAGCACCCTAAAATCATGGGTCGGACCTACCGACTCAAAGGATTTTTCTCCGTTCCAGGCATACGCCATAACGTCAGACTGCGTAAACCCCAGCTGGAAATCTCCGTCCTGAAGCGACTGAATGTTCACCTTTGAGCCGCCGGTAGAAACAGCGGTAACTTTGTTATCGGAAAAATTTGTGATGTACTGAGAAATCACTCCGCCGTAAGCATAATAGGTTCCAGCCGTTCCGCCGGTTCCAAACATCAATCTGCCATTTCGTTTGCAGCCGCAAAGCAACAGTAAAATGACCCCACTCGTAAAGATAAATTTGTGATTTATTTTCTTCATAGAATAGCATTTTAACAGATATATGATAAAATATGTAAATAAATTTTACCCTTCGTAAATAAAAAGGAGAAAAAGATGGACGAATTCCGCTTGCCGGTGATAACCATAAATCGAGAATACGGTGCAGGTGGTCGCACCATCGCAAAGGAATTGTCAAATAGACTTGGGATTCCGTGGCATGATCAGGATTTGGTGGAGGAAGTTGCAAGGGACAGCGGCTATTCTATCGAAGAGATAAAAAAAGAAGGCGAAGAATTAAGCCAAGCAGAAAGATTTTGGGACTATCTTATGAACGGAAATGTCACATATAACAGTTCCCACGACAAAATTTTTGAGGCGCAGAAAAACGAAGTCCTAAAACTTGCGGAAAATCCTTGCATAATTGTCGGTCGTTGCTCAAACATTATCGTAAGAAAGGCGAAAATCCGTTCCTTTGACGTTTTCCTTTATGCGGACTTAACTACGAAGGCAGACTGGTTAAAAGCCTCCGAAAACTGCCCCAAAAATGTTGATATCAGACATTTTATTGAAAAACGAAACGCTCTGCGTCAAAATTATTATAAGCATTACGCAAAAAAAACGCTCGGCTCTTACGAAGATTATGACCTCTTGATTGACACCGGAAAAATCGGCTACGAAAAAACTGTCGAAATTATCGCAACTTCTTTGGGTCGATAAGTTTTTCAACGTCCTCTTTTTTTAAAGGCAGATTTTTTACGTAAGCATTTTTGTTTTTTTCTATTTCTTCAAATGTCCAAGTTTTCCCTTTGTTCATTCCGGGACATTCATTTGCGCATTCGTTCCAAGTCGCCCTATCCTTGAGCATCCACGCCCAAAACGGATAGGTAGAACACTGAACGGGTCTTGCTTCATAAACCGAGCAGCCGTTTTCCCAAAAAATGCAATCGTAATTTTTCTTTTCAAGAAGAGCCAAAACGGTTTCGCCATAATAATAGTCAACCCAACGGCAATATTTTTCGATAAAGTTTCGGATATCCATGCCGCAGTGCTGACACAAAGAAAGCAAATCGTTTTTTGAAAGATATACAAATCCCGGAGAATGACCGCAACAAAATGAACATCGTTGGCATGAAAAATTCAGTCCGTTTTCATAGAAACATGATTTTTCCATAAATCAGCGTCTACCGTTCCTTCTGTTCGTCAAAACAAAAAATCTTACAAGACTTCCGATTGCGGTCAACGCCGACGCCACATACGTCAATGCCGCAGCCGACAAAACTTTTTTTACGCCGCTCAATTCATCTTCGTCAAGAATATTTTCTTCTCTCAGGATTTTTATTGCCCGCAATGAGGCATCGAATTCCACGGGGAGGGTAACGATATAAAAAAGAACAGCCGCCGCAAACATCAAAAGTCCGATGTCGGTGATAAGTTGAAAAAGACCGTGATATGCTGGAAGAACACCCTGCGCTTGCTCCGTCCCGAAAGAGCCAAGCAAATATCCCAAAATCGCAAGCAAAGGTCCAAAACTAGAGCCGATATTTGCAACCGGAACAAGGATTGTTCTGAATGCCAAAGGACCATAACCGGTCGCATGCTGAATTGCGTGTCCTGTTTCGTGGGCTGCAACACCAATCGCCGCAATCGAAGTGCTGGCGTAAGTCGAATCGCTAAGGCTCAATATTTTTGTGGAAGAATTGTAGTTGTCCGTCAGCGAACCTGAAATGTGGGCAATTTTTACATCGGAAATGTTATTTTTTCTTAAAAGCAACTGCGCCGCCTGTGCGCCCGTCATATTTCGTACGCTTTTTATTTTGCTAAATCTAGAAAAACTGCTCTTCACAAAAAATTGAGCCAAAAAACTCAAAAGAACGGCAGGCATCACAAAAACCAAATATGAATAATCCATTCCATAAAAATACATGAAAACCTCTTTACAAGAATATACAGAAAAACCGAAGCCGTGAAAACATTTTTATATCACTTAACAACAGTGCCGAATTTTATTAGATTAATGGCATGAATGAATCCAACCGCTACAAAAAAGCACAGGAAATACGGTCTGTCATTAGATACATACAGAAATTCAAAAATGCGCTTGTCGTAATTTATATTGATGACGAACTTATAAATTCCCCTTTATTTTAAAGCCGCATATATGACAATACAGACGTTTTATCGGTTTAAAAAAGCTGTTTTTTCTGCAGGACACAATCGAAAGTCCGCCGCAAAAAAAAAGCACTTCGGTCTTCTGAAAGGAATTCCAAAGTGCTTCGTCTTTCGCTTGTGTAAAAATTATTTTATGCTCACCAAATTGACATCAAAGCAGATATACGCACCGCCTTCAATGCCTGCCTGCGGAATTCCGCGCTGACCATAAGCGAGTTCCGGCGGAATTACTATAGAACGAGTTTCGCCGACTTTCATATCCTGAACCATCTGGTCGAATCCGGGAATCATTTGACCTGCACCAATTTTAAACTCCAGCGGCTCGTGTCCCTGCGGATGAAATCCTCTTGAAGCATCAAAAAGTGTTCCGTTCACAAGATAGCCTTTGTACTCAACGCTGGCGGTTTTTCCTTTGCCGACCTTGCTTCCTTTTCCGTTTTTCAGAATTTTGTAATAGATTCCGTTTGAGGTCTTTTCGAATCCTTTAACAAGATTATCAAATTCCGCTTTTTTTGCCGCGGCAAGTTTTTCGCCTGCCGTTGACGAATGTTTGTTCCATGCACTCTGCGAAACTTCAAATGCTTCGGCGGCTTTTCCGTTTCTGACGATTTTTATGCTTTTTATTTCATCGCCTTGCTTAATCGAATCCACCACATCCTGGTCGGCTTTTGCCACAACATGACCGAAAATCGTGTGCTTTCCGTTAAGCCAATCCGTGGGAACATGACTAATAAAAAACTGACTTCCATTTGTGTTGGGGCCGGAATTTGCCATGGCAAGAAAACCTGAACCGTCAAATTTAAACGGAACGGATTCGTCCGCAAATTTATAGCCGGGACCGCCGGTTCCGTTTCCCAATGGGTCGCCGCCCTGAATCATAAAATTTTCTATCACACGATGGAATTTTAAGCCGTTGTAAAACGGTTTTCCTTTTGCCGCATCCAACTTGCCTTCCGCAAGCCCGACAAAATTACAAACAGTCAGCGGAGCTTCTTTAAAATAAAGCTCAATGGCAATCTCGCCCTTGCTTGTATCCATTATCGCAAAAAGACCTTCTTTTCCTTGAATTTCGCTCATAGCTCTTCCTTTTTCTGCACTAAAGCAGTTTGCAAATATCATAAAGCCGAACAGAACGGCTATCGTACCTTTTTTCATTTTTTCCTCCCATAAAAAGTCAAGAAGAAAGTTTCAACTTTCAACTGGCTTTTCGCTAATTTTTAAACTGAACGAGAAACCAACGATAAATCGCGTCAATTCGTTCGGTCATTGAATCCTGAATCTGTTTCCTAACATTGAACAAAGGAACGGATCTTGCGTCTACATCCGTGGAAAGATATAAAAGCAATTCGTCTCCGCAATCTATCGAAAGAACGCTAAGCCTAAGTTTTCCGTCCATAACAGCTTTTACGCCAAGAAACGTCATCGGAATCGTGTTGTCAAACGTGGCATAAAGAATATTTTCGTTCTGATAATAATGCAGAATATATTTTGTATCCTTGTATGTATGATCATGCTGATAGCAGTACAAAACTTTTCCGTCTGCAGAACCTTCCGTTTGGTCGGAAATTCGCTGGTCGGAATTAAGAGAAGCGATTGTATACGCCGCCTTGTAAAGAACTTCGCCACCCTTTTTTTCGGAAAAATGATAGCGCATTCCTTCCATCCTGGTGATTGAACGAAACAGCACGGAAATGTCGTCGTTGTTTATCGATTCCTTAGAACTTCCTTCCAACAATTTTGATTTTGGAATCAAATAAAGAAACTCCGCCGTAAAAGGAACGCCTTTGGCATCTTTTTCCATAAGTCCATCGTTTATTTTTTCCGTATAGATACAATCCGGAATCATCGACAACTTGTTTTCTCCGCTGGGATGAATCAAGTCGATTGAGCCATTTTTCCGCAGAAGATTTGCCCTTTCTTCGCCGACATAATCTTCTACGCCTGCAAACGCAAAACTTGAACAGAACAGAATCCAAAGTATTGTTCCAAAAACCGATTTCTTCATCAGATTCCTAAACTCCCTGCTATCTTGCAAAACCTTTGTAGATTATTCTAACCTGCTTATAAAGCCCCTCGCCCTCTGATTTTGTGTCGATATCTGGAATGTCGTTCAAAGTCGTGTGAATCAGCCGCCTTTCAAACGGATTCATCGGTTCAAGCAAAATCGATTGATGCGACTGATGGACTTTATCCGCCGTCGTGTAAGCAAGGCGAACCAACGATTCTTCCCTGCGGATTCTGTAATTTTCGGTATCGATAATCACCCGAATTTCTTCATGCCCAAGCCGACCGGCGTAAATGTTCGCCAAAAGCTGAAGTGCGTCAAGATTTTTACCTTTTCGTCCTATCAAAATCGACGAATTCGAAGAATCCAATCTGATTCCCAGTTTTCTTTCTTCACGGAATACAACATCAACCTGAGCGTCATAGCCCATTTTTTCGATTACGGTTTTTACAAATGAAACCAATTTTTCCTCAAATTCGCCCTGCGGAACAGGATTTGCAAATTTCGCGACTTCGTTATAATCCGGTTTTTCATTCGCAGTTCCTTTCGCTTCTACATTTGCGACCGTATGAACACAGATTTTCACATATCCTTTTTTGAATAGAGAATTTTTTTGTGTTTCAAGAATCTCAACGTCAAACTGATCTCTTTGCAATCCCAACTCAGATGCGGCAAGTTCTATCGCATCCTTTTCTGTTTTTCCTTCAAATTCGTAAGTCATTCATATACTCCTGTTTTATCCTCAAGCCGTCGGCTTAAAAATTTTATATTCCAACTCATAAAATCTTTCGGCAGAATATTGCCAAATTCAATTTTATAAAATTATCTACTTCTTTTTACGCTTTTTCCTGATTTTACAACCGCAGTTTTAGTCATTTCGTCCCGTTTTTTCTGCATCATCGTATTTATAATCAGCTGTTGTATAATCTGGAAAATCGTGCTGCTCGTCCAATAAAGCAAAAGTCCCGAAGAGGCATTATAAAACATGAAAAAGAACAAAATCGGCATTCCGTACATCATCATTTTCATCTGCGTTTGAGTCTGTGCCGTCGCAGGGGTTCCGGTTCCTGCCATTCCGCCCGTTATTTTTCCGCTCAAAAGCTGTATTCCCAAATATATGAACGGAAGAATCCTTATCTGATTTCCAAAGAACGGAATGCTTTTTTTCAGCGTGTAAAGGCTGTCCCCGGCAGAAAGGTCGGGTATCCAACCCGGAATAAAACTTGCCCCTCGGAATTCAAAATAGTTGTTGAAAATATTGAACATTGACCACAAAAGCAAGAATTGAACAAGCATCGGAAGGCAACCGCTCATAGGATTGTAGCCGGCTTCCTTGTAGATTTTAGCCATTTCTTCCTGCTGTTTCTGTGGATTGTCCTTGTATTTTGCCTGCAAAGCCTGAACTTTCGGCTGAATTTTCTGCATTTTCAAAGAAGACATGGACTGATTTTTCGTAAGAGGAAAAAGAATGACTTTTATTATCAATGTCATCACAATTATAGAAACACCCCAGTTCCTTACGAATCTATTTATGAATTCCAAAAACCATTTGAGAATAGTCTCCAGCCAGCCCAACCAGCCGCTCGACTGAAGCGATTCGGTAAGTTTTAATCCGTCGACTTTCCAGCCGTTGTTTTCTGCAACATTGTAGACTTTCAAATCTTTTTCGTTTCTTGGTCCAAAATAAAAATAAAAAGAATCTTTTACATCCTGAACGGAAATCGGTTTTCTCACCATTATGGCTTGGGCGTTTGCATAATCATTTACCTCAACCTTTGTGGAATACCAAGAATAAGAAAAATTCTCAGGAACTAAAGGAACGGCAATTTCCGCAAAATATTTTCCTGCAATTCCGTTCCAAATATAATCTTTATCATAACTTTTTAACTGATTGTTTTTTCCGCTTATTATGGTCCGCTTTGCTTTATTTCCATTGAACGAGATAAACTGGCGATTTTCATATCGATTCAATTTTGCATTGAAATACGGTCCAATCTGAGGAGATGTTCTTAGTGTATAGCCGACATCGTTCACTTTTATCAAGGAATTTTCGTCGTCGCCGTGAATCAAAATATCCAGTTTGAAAAGATATTCATTGGGCATAAAAGAATATTTCTTTCCGAGAACAAATGATTTTTCAGAACCGTCATCATTTTTTATAGAAAATCGCTTTGTAAAAAGAATCGTATTTTCGTCAATCTGTTCATAATTGAACAAATCATTGATTATCGGAGAATCGACCGCACCAAATCCGACAGACAAAGCCCTGTTCTTTTCGCTCACATTGTCTACCAACTGCACTCCGACTTTTGTGTCCGTGTCTATGTGGTCACTCAAATTATAACTTATAAGGTCGCCGCCCTTGTTCGTAAGAACGATTTTAGCTTTTTTCGTGTCGAATTCGAATGTCTTTTCTTCTATCGAAGTATTTGTCCCAACATCAGAGATAATCGCCTTGTTTATCTGCTCTTCGGAAACAGAATTTTCAGAAGCCGCCTCAAGATTCTGCTCCGAAGCGGTGTTTTGGGCGGATTCATCAGAATTATAAGAATTCTTAAAAAGAATCGGCTGAATAATAAATGACGCAATAACAACAATCGTCGAAAGAAGTATTGCCATCAATGTTTTTTTATCCATTGTTTTTCTCCACATAATATTTTATGAATTTTAACGGCACGGGATCATATCCGCCTTTGCAATAAGGATTACAGCGTATGATTCTCTTGGTTGCCAAAAAAATGCCTTTTATTGGACCAAATCTTTCTATTGATTCGATTGCATACTGCGAACAAGTCGGTGAAAACCTGCAGCAAGGAAGAAACAATGGAGAAATCAGCTTTTGATAAAAGCGTATAGGAAAACAGAAAAATTTAATTAAAAAATTTTTCATTCTGTCAAAATTCCTGCTTTGGTCAATAACGAACGAAATTGAACACATCGTGTGCTGAACGAATCTTTTCCGGGATAAATCAAAAACAGAATGTCATATCCGGTGTTCAGATGTGTTTTTAATAAACGATATACTTCACGGCTGTATCGTCTGGATAAGTTCCTTTGTACGGCGTTACCGTATCCGCGTGGCAAAGGAAACCCTACTCTGTTTGATTCAAATCCATTCTTGAGATAGAAAATCCTAGCTCCATCTACACTTGCTTTTTTTCCATCCCTAAACAGTTTCTTAAATTCCTTGGGATTTTTTAATCGTTCTTTACGACTAAAAAATCCTGTTTTCAAGTCTGTTTCCATCCCTCGAAATTAAAATCAATAAGGCTTCTTTTCGTCCGAGACAGTAAGTTTTGTTCTTCCCTTTGCACGTCTGCGAGCCAAAATTTTTCGTCCGCCTTTTGTAGCCATACGAGCTCTAAAACCGAATTTTCTATTGCGCTTTACTTTGCTAGGCTGATATGTTCGTAACATGGAATATGCTCCTTTTAGATTAAGAATTCAAGAAAATATAGTATAGGAATATATCATTAAAAGATTTTTTTAGTCAATATAACCGAAATAAATAACACGGAAATCAAATTTTGAGTGTAATAAAAAATCAGCGATAAAAAATTTATTTTCGTGAAAGAGCTGTATTTTCCATTTCTTTAAATTTTGACAAAAGTTCGTTTGGAAGTGAAGATGAATTCGATTCTGTTTTCTTTCTATTTTTATCGAATTCGGAAATTTTTTTCTCGTCTTTTTCCAAATTTTCCTTCATTTTTGAAGATTCTTTTTTGAATTCCGCATCGTATTTTACATTAGTAAGAGTCGCATTGCTTCCTTTCAGCCTAAAAGCCAAAGAAACTATATTCAACTCAGGAACGAACATTTTCAATCCGTTCAGAATATATTTTTTATTCATATGAAACATTTGAATCCAGCCGGGGTGGTCGGCTTCTATTAAAAGTATATTGTTTTTTATTTCGATTACATTTGAATGCTCATATAAATTCTGTCCCAAATTGGAATTGTAATTTTTTATGCTTGTTAAAATTTTTTTCCAAGCGGAAGAAAATTTATTGTTTTTCTCATAGGCGGTCTTTTCAATATTGCTGTAAGCCTGCTGAATCATATCCGCACACGAAATTACATCATTTTTCATACCATTCTCCATTATTTATTTGAAATATCTTAGTGCTTTCTTTTTTGTACCTGTCGTATGGCTCTCCCGGTAAAAAAGTACAAAAAAGTTGATCGTATTCCGGAATCACAGAAGTAAATTTCGCACGCTTTTCAGGATCTAGTTCCAGCATTACGTCGTCCATAAGAAGAACCGGTTTTGCTCCTGTTATTCTTGTGTAATAAACCGCCTGAGAAATTCTAAGAAGTAACGCTGTCAATCTGCACTGACCTGTAGATGCCGTAGGAATAAATTGTTTTCCTTCCCTCATAAAAATAATTTTGTCCCTATGCGGACCATAAAACGAATTTCCTAAAATTTTATCTTTTTCTCTGTTAATTTTTAAAAAATCAAGAATTTCTTGAGATGTCGGAAAACGGCTTCCGACGTTTTCTTTTATTTCTTTCCAAGAAGGATAGTAACCGATTAAAACACCTTCTATTCCGGAAACGATTTCATAAAGTCGTCCAAAAATTTCGTTGAACTGAAAAACTGCATTTTTTCTTTTTCTTTGAACTTCAAGTCCTGTCTTTACAAGCTGAACATCATAAATATCCAGCATATCATAATCTTTATTTTTTAAAATCAAATTTCTAGTTTTCAATACTTTTTTGTAATTCCTTATATCGTCTATATATAAAGAATCATACATGCTCAAAGATTGATCTAAAAAAAAGCGGCGACTTTCAGGTTCTCCGGTGGCAAATTTCATATCACCGTGGCTAAAAAGCACGCACGGAATTGTGTTTATAAGTTCTTTTCTGTCATGAATTTTTTTTGCATTTTTTTCTATATTTTTTTTATTCTTATCAAAAATGACTTTTATGGACTGAGTATCTCCATTCTCTTTTGTGTAAAGTGATGAAACTGAAAAATTTGATTCTCCGTTTTTTATAATCTGCTCATCGGAATGAGTTCTAAAAGAACTTCCATATGCCGAATAATAAAGAGCTTCAAGCAAATTGCTTTTTCCTTGAGCATTTTCTCCAACAAAATAAATTTCTTTACTTGAAAGATTTATCTTATCATTTTTGAGATTTCTAAAATTTACAATGCTCAAAGATAAAAAAGGCATAAATCAATTATATAAAAAAAGGCTCTTCTTTCCAGCAGAAGAGCCTAAAATAATCATGCCAAAAATCTAATTAGTAAGATTCATCGGCATTATTATGTGAAAATAATCTTCTTTAGGTTCAGGACGCAAAGTTACTGCTTTCATCTGCTCTGTAAACTCAAAAACAACATTTTCCGATTTTATAGATTTCAAAGGATCTGAAAGATATCTATCGTTCATGGCTATGGCAAAATCATTTCCGGAATATCTGCACGGAATTTCTTCGTCAGCTTCACCAATTTCAGATTCAGGCGAACTTACATTCAAAACTCCATCGCTAAGTCTGAATACGATTCTTCCGACTTTTTTGTCAATCATTATCTCGATTCGTTTTATGGCAGATTCCAAATCTTCTCTATTCACCTGGAAAGAATACATTTGCGATTCAGGAATAACTCTTTCATAATTAGGATACTGACCGTCAATTAATTTTGAAGAAAATTCATAATTCGCAAATCTTGCAAATATCATTTTATCCACAATTCCAAGAGAAACATTTCCTTCGTCAGAAGCGTTTTTTAGTATGCATCTCAAAATTTTTGTAGGAACAATTGCCGATTCAAATTCTATTCCTGAACCAAGAATTTTTTCACAATAAGAAAGCCTTCTTGCATCCGTTGAAACCATGACAAGTTTATCTTCTTTTCTAGTAAAATAAACTCCGGTCATGAAAAATCTATTGGGGTCTTCGGAAACGGAAAAAATCGTCTGCTGAATCATTTCTTTGATATCTTTTGCCGGAACATCAAAAAATGGAACATCATTTGCCACCGGAATTTCAGCGAATTTTTCGCTTGCGATACTTTTTAGTTTAGCTTTGTATTTTTTCGTCAAAGTTCTAATAGTGACTTTTATATCCTGCTGATCAAATTCTATTTCTCCTGATGGAGAAGAAGAAAGAATGCTCATAAATTTATCGCAGTAGATTGTTGTGCTTCCTTCTTCAAGTATATCGACAGGAATATGAGTAGTAAAATTTACATTTGTATCGGAAGCTTTTATAGAAAGTTCTCCATCCTTTGCAGTCAAAAGTATATTTGAAAGGATAGAAATCGGACTTTTATTCGTTATGATTTCTTGAGCGATTGCAATTTCTCGAATCATAGCATCTCTGTCAAAAGTGAATTTCATTTTTATCTCCTGTCTTTGTAAAGTTTTACATTGCCAAATTTATTAAATTTATAAATTTAGTAATAATAGTAATAAGTTAGTGTTTAAAGTGGATAAGTTATATAA
>CALHVG010000079.1 GCA_938039145.1 uncultured Treponema sp. | reverse complement strand
GGATGAAAAATCTTCTTGCAAGAATCGGGCAAAAGCCCGATTCTTGGGACGGACAGGAGAATCGTTACACGATGAACGAAGCCTAGCCATGTCCGTCCGCATATCACGAACATTTTTTCAAGTTTTCCGAATGGAAAACTTGGGCGGACAGAAGTTTTATTTATGCCTTAAGCGCCAGTTTATCTGTCCGCCTCCCTAAGAACCCCAACTTTATGATATATCACGC
This sequence comes from uncultured Treponema sp., assembly GCA_938039145.1. Lineage (GTDB taxonomy): Bacteria > Spirochaetota > Spirochaetia > Treponematales > Treponemataceae > Treponema_D. Next base: position 44,795 of record CALHVG010000079.1, on the reverse strand, counting down.
TTTTATTTATTTCCCCGAATTACAAATAAAAATGCCCGTCCTTTACAATGAACGTTCCTCCTAGCACGAATCGAGCGAACCGCTCGATTCTTGGGGCGGACATGAGAAGTGTTACATAATGAACGATGCCTAACTATGTCCGCCCGCCCGCCACAATGAACAACCCATCTTGCACAAAACGGATGTTTCCAGCCGTTTTGTGGGGCAGACATACAAAGCATTATCCAATGAACGAAGCCTAGCCATGTCCGTCCGCTACAATGAACAACCCATCTTGCACAAAACGGATGTTCCCATCCGTTTTGTGGGGCAGACATGCGAAGCATTATCCAATGAACGAAGCCTAGCTATGTCTGCCCTCCTACTTGCAAAACCCTTTCTTTGTGTTTAAATTTACTTCCATGTCACTCAATTGCAACGAAATAAATCTGATTCTTTCGGAACTCGACCTTGCAGGCTCGTTCATTCAGGACATAGTTCAGCCGGGTTTTGACACTGTCGCCTTTTATACTTTTGGGGAACATGGCGCGCGTACTGTTATTGTGTGTACGGCTCCCAGTTCGTGCAGGATAAACGAGACCCGAAGAAAAATCGTCAAGAATGAAAAGCCTTTGCGCTTTATGGAAATACTGAAATCAAGGATAAAGGGTTCTAGAATCGAGAGCGCAAAGCAATTAGGACTTATGCGGATAATCCTTCTTGAACTGCGCCATGGAGAGGAGCGGTTCAGGTTGTACATACGGCTTTGGAGTGGCGCTGCGAATGTTATTTTATGCGACGAGGAAAACCGTATTCTTGACACCATGTTCCGCCGTCCGCTAAAGGGGGAGATTTCCGGAAAAGTCTTTGAATTGCCTGAACTTGAGGATACATCTGGTGGTAAGGAATGGCACATAAGGGATTTTTCGGCTTCTGATTTTGAATCCATGGATGCTAAGCCGAACGGACGGAATGACTTTTCGTCTCTTACTTTCAATGAAAAGATAGATTTGTGGTACTCGGAGAATGCGGCAAGTCTTTCTCGCAAGGCTCTTATCGCTCAGGCGGAAAAATGGTACAGCCAGACCAAGGCGAAAATGGTTTCGGCTCTTGAGAAACTTGAATGCAAGAAAGAGGAATTTGAGAATTCAGGGAATCTAAAGCATCAAGGCGACCTTATTCTTTCGAACGCTTCTCTTTGGGACGGGAAATCCGGATTCCTTGAGTGCAAGGATTTCGAGGATGGAAAGACTGTTCGCCTTTTGATGGACGGCACAAAAAACGCATATGAGAATGCGATGCTGTATTATGAGAACTACAAGAAGGCTCAAAGCGGTTCAAAGGGAATCGTTCACGACATAGAACTTTTGAATATCCGCCTTGCAAAGCTTGAAAGGCAGCGTTCCGAGATGCTGAACGAACAAAATCCCGTGAAAATAGAGCAGCTTTTGCGTAAGAATACCTGCCCCAAGCAGAAGCAGAAAAAGAGCCACCCGGGATTGGATTATGTCGTGAACGGCTGGTCAATCCTTGTTGGGCGTGATGCGAATGAAAATGACGAGCTTCTGCGCCACCATGTGAGAGGCTCGGATGTGTGGCTGCATGTCAGGGATTTTCCGGGCGGATATGTGTTCATAAAAAGCAGGAAAGATAAAACCGTGCCGTTAGAGGTCTTGCTTGATGCGGGAAATCTTGCCGTCTATTACTCCAAGGCAAGGAATTCGGGAAAGACGGATCTTTATTATACGAATGTGAAGTATTTGCGCAGGGCAAAAAACGGACCAAAGGGACTTGTAATTCCAACTCATGAAAAGAACCTGTGCATAAATCCTGACAAGAGTCGTCTTGAGCGTCTGGAATCTCTTAAACTTGAAGACACTGAGACAATCCGGCTCTGAAAACCGGATTGTCTTAGGCTTTAGAATCGCTCTGCTTTTCTTGACTTCTTCCTGGAAAGACCTGAACTTGAGCCGGTTCTTTCCGTCGGGGTGTGGACATTCGGTCTTCCTTTTGAGCGGAATCCTCTGTCGTTGTCTTCGAATCGTCTTCTTCCGCCGAAATCGCGTCCGCCTCGGCTTCTTTCTCCAAAGCCTCTTTCTCCCCGTCCGAAACCGCCTCTGCGTCTTCCGCCGAAGTCGTCTCTGTCGTCCCGCCTTGAACGGCTCTTCGAGAAGTCGCCGTCTTTTGTGTCAACATGCATGTGCGGAACTCGTCCGTCGTCACGTGACATGTCAAGGGCTCTTTTTGCCGCTTCTTTAGGAAGGCTTACAAGCGAGAATGTTGAGGAAACGTCAATCCTGTCTACTTGTTGCCCTGAAATATGCAGGAGTTTAGAAAAGTAATCCGCCAAAGCCTTTGCGTTGTATCCGTCTTTTTTGCCGAGCTGGACGTAAAGCCTTGTCTGGTCGGATTTTGAGCCGCCGCTGCGTATTCTTCCGTAACGGTCTCTGTTCAGTTTTGATGCATACATCACTGAAAGGACAGCGGCAAGCACATCCTGCGAGTCGTTGTTTTTGCAGAGTTCGCCAGCCATTTTTTCAAAGTCGGGGGAGACCTTTATCAGGGTTGAATTTGAGTTTGTCGTGTCTACCCGTTCCATTTCCTTGAAGAAATGTTCCTCGGTCTCTGTGTCCGTTACGTTCGTGACTGTCTGAATTTCCTCGTCGCTTTCGCCGAGCGGTTTTGATTCCTGTTCAGTCTCCGAGGTCTCATTCTGACCTTCCGTCAGGTTTTGCGTCTCGGATGTGGGGTTGTCTGTGGCTTCGGCGTTCTCTGTCTCTTTTTCGGAATCGAGTTTCTCGTGTTTTGCTTCGGATTTGGTCTTTTTTTCCGGAACAGGGATTTCGTTCAGTCCGAGTTTTGCTTTTAGTTCCTGGAAGATTCGGCTGCGTTTCTTTTCAAGAACTTCGTCGATGGACGGAATCTGCTCTTCCTTCATTTCGCCTTTGCTTGCCCGTTTTACGGATTTCTGAAGGAAAGAGAGTTTTCTTGTCTCGTTTGCGCAGACAAAAGTTACTGCGATTCCTGTTGAACCTGCGCGCCCTGTTCTTCCGATTCTGTGAACGTATGTCGCCGCATCGAACGGAAGCGAAAAGTTTACAACGTGGCTTAGACCGGTTATGTCTATTCCGCGGGCGGCTACGTCAGTCGCCACAAGGACGCGGGTTTTCTTGATTCTGAATCTTGCGAGTATTTTTTCACGCTGGCTTTGAGGAATGTCCCCGTGGAGGGCGGCGACCTCATAGCCCTTTTCGTCCAATGCCTTTGATACGTAGTCGGCATCGCTTTTTGTCTGTGTGAATACGAGTCCGTAGAAATCGTCTGCGATGTCGATAAGGCGGACAAGTGCGTCAATTTTTTCGTTCTGACTTAGAATCCAGAATTTCTGGTCTATAAGAAGCGGCTCGTCGATTACGCCTTCTTCTTCGACTATCTCATAGTCGCCCATGAATTCGCCTGCGATTTTTAAAATAGGTGCGGGCATGGTTGCGCTGAAAAGCAGAATTCTTGCGTCGGGATTTGCCTGCTGGAATATCGATTCGATGTCGTCGATGAATCCCATGTCGAGCATTTCGTCGCCTTCGTCAAGGATAAAATAATCGATTTTGCTTATATCCAAAGTACCCCGCTCAAGATGGTCTTGAACCCGTCCCGGAGTTCCGACGACTATCTCGCACCCGCGTCGCAAATCTTTTATTTGAGTGGAATAAGATGCGCCGCCGTAAAGCACGCATGAATGCGGCACGTTTCCGTCGGTGAACGACTGCATTTCGTTGCAGGTCTGAATTGCAAGTTCCCTTGTAGGCTCAAGAATAAGCGCTTTTACCTGACCTTTTGCGCCTCTGAGTTCCTGTATTATCGGAAGTCCGAATGCTGCGGTTTTTCCGGTGCCTGTTCTTGCTCTCGCTATCATGTTTGCTTCGCCTGAAAGAAGCCGGGGAATTGCCAATGCCTGTATTGGAGAAGGAGTTTTGAAGCCTTTTTTTTCTACCGCTTTTAATGTTATTTCGTCCAGCCCGAGATCCTCAAAAGAGATTCCGGAATCTTCAGACGGCTCGATACTCTGTTCCGGGAGAGGAACGATTTCTTCGTTTTCTAAACTGTTCATAAATACCTGTTACCTTAGTTCTGCACGTTTTATAAATCATGAGAACTGGAATACGGGTTTGTTCAGATTTACATTTCGTGTAGCAAAAATAAATGAGTCGCACTTTCTGTACAACGCAGAAGAATATATAGAAATATGGAAGAAATATCAAGCAATCGATAGAAAATTCCGCATTCAATGCGGTCGTTTAATAAAAAGCGGTATGATTGATTTTTAATTTGCGGGCTAAAAAATGTTCCGGAAAATTCGGAAAACGCAGATTTTTGTGAAATGCGAGGATTTGTAAATTGCTGCATTTTTGCAATGCAATTAAAAATGCGTTCAATCAGCGGCGTTTGCAGAAAGCAAAGTTGAAAGTGATTTTTAGTTTAGCAGCCTTTACGGACAAAATAAAATCGTCTTTTTATTCTTCCTCTTCTTCCATGTTCGTTATGCTGGTCTGAATCAGTGTTGTAAAAAGATATATTTTCTTGTAAAGCTCTACGCTGAATTCTTTTATAGGCTTGTCTGCGAATTTTTCCAACTCTTTCCAGTTTGCGATTATTTCCGGCTGGTTTTTTGCGTAGTCGTCCACAAGGGATTTTATTATCTTTCCCATGGAGATGAGATTCCTTGTGCAACCCACCAAAAATTTGTATGCGGTCTTGTTCGCATCGTTTATCAACCTGTTTGCGATGTTTTTCGAGCTTGAGTCCCTGTCGGTTTTTGGAAGCAATGTTTTTATCCTTATTCCGATTGGAGCGTCTTCCGCCAATTCTGCGTCGAACGAAAGAATCTTGTCGGTACATGAAAGAATCCAGTTGTACGACTCCGAAAACGGTCCTGAAAGCGCCTGCGTGTTCCATTGTCCCCGAACAAGGAAAAGGTCGTAGTATTCTCTTATGTCTTTTTTGAAAATCTCTAAAAGGAATGTCTTCAGGTATTTCATCGCCTCGGCGTTGTTGAATGTGGCAAGCTTTTTGTTCCTGAACGTGGTGTTCCAGTTTTCGCTGTAGTTTCTTAGCGGAACTACGTCTATGTCCGGGAAAAGCTGTGCGCATATGTTTCCGGCTTTGTTCGCCTTTTCATCGGCGGCGAGTTTTTGCAAAACCGCTTCGGCGGAAGATTTTATTTTCTCAATAAACGGCTCTACTATGCTTTGTCCGCCTTCGTTTACTTCGCAGATAAGATTGGGGTTTCCTTCGGAAAGTTTTACGATCAGTTCCAACGCACCGGATGATTTTAGGCTTGAAAGACGAGCCAAAATCCTTTTCCAGTTCTGTAGCGTTATCGGTTCGACGCCTTTGTGGGCTCGCAAAAGTTTTATGCAGTCCGACCAGTCTGACTCCGTAGAGATGTTCCATGCCACGCTGATGAAGTCCCGTATTTCGCCAGAGATGTATTCCGCATTTATTTTCTCGAAATTCGGCATGGAAGCAAAATCCGCTTCTTTCATCCCTTTGTTGAATTTTTTTACAAGAAAATAAAAGTCGAACACGCAGAAATCTTTGAGCGTGGAAAGCTGCCTGTAAAGATTTTCTATTTGATTGATTTTTTCAAGCGTAAAGAATTCCGAATATTTTGCGAGGCGCTTTTCGGTTTCCTCTTCGATATGGCTTATCGGAATCTGCTTTGCGAGTTTCATCAAGTTTTCTTCGGAAAGGCTTTCTTCGATTTCTCGGATTTCGTCTGTGGTGTAATAATTTATCGCCAAAGTCTTCAATAAATTCGGGCTTGGGAGATTCTGGAACATTGTCTGGGCAGGGTAGATGGTCTTGTAGAGTTCGAAGAAGAATTTTCCCATCGGCGGAAGGGCTTCGTTTCCCTGAAATTTGTAGAATTTGCTGTACTTTGTCTTTCCCAGGCTTTTTGAGATGAGCCGCAATTGCTTTCGCTTTGCCGCTTCGGGATCGTTCGAGCCGAAAATTGTGTCCATTATTCTTTGGAAAAAATTGTTTGAGTTCCCCTTTTTCATATGTTAAATATAAATAATAACGGATTTTATGTCAAACTTCTGAGGGCATTACGGGCATTATAAAATTTTTCGATAGATAATTGTATAGTTATTCAATATAATTAAAGCAAATCAAGTTTATTATGGAGTTTGCTTATGAAAAAGATTATTTTGAAAATCGTCGTTTTTGTTCTTGCGGCTTTTGCTTTTGCGGATACATTCAACCCTCCTGTCGGGGCGCATAATATTTACAATCTTTCAAGTCCTACGCAGCTTGCCTCGGCTTCTTCTGCAGCCGGCGGTGGAATTTTCATGCCGGGTCCTGATGCTATTGCGTTCAATCCTGCGTTGACCGCCACGGAGCAACGTATTCAGCTTGACGTAGGATTTTCTGCTTTGGTTCAGACCTTGGCGAACAGGAACAGCGGATTTTCATTTCAGACGGGAATCATGATTCCTACAAAATTCCTTGTGTTCAGTTCCGTTGTGAACGGTCTTCTCACTCCTGTTGACGAAACCGCACTCGCTTTGGGAAACTCGCTGAACGCAAAGGCGGGGCTTTCAAAGGAAATCACGGAGCGGCTTAGTTTGGGACTTAGCCTGAGCGGAGGAGTTTTTTGGGGAGCGAAAACCGACTGGGCTTTGGGAGCCGATGTCGGAATCTTGTACAATTTCGGAGAGCTGGGATTCTTGAGGGATTTCAGACTTGGCGTTTCGGTTCTGAATCTCGGAAAATATTACAACGATGTTTCGCTGAAGGGCGTAAAGAACAACGCCATCACGGTGAATTTTCCGACTCTTGCGACAACACGGGTGGGAATTGCGACCCTGCTTGTAAAGACAAAGCCGTTCAGTGCCGGATTTTCGTTTGATATAGCGACTCCTTGCTTTATGGATCTTATTTTGGACGCCGGATTCCAAATGAGTTTCTTCGATACGGTTTTTGTAAGCGTTGCTGAAAGCATGGATCTTGTGGAAGTTTTGAACGGATACAATAATTTTCTTCCATCTGTAAGCCTTGGCGTGAAATTTAATTTCAATGCCAAGAACAATGAATATCTGAAGAGCCGCAGCTGGGATTCCAGCCAAATGCTTACAAGCGTGGCATGGCAGGAGCGTTACGACACCGTTCATGCGGCTTCGGCAGGGCTTAGGCTTTATCTTGGTCAGAAGGACACGACTCCACCTGAGATTAAGATGTGGGCTGACGAGGAAGAATAAATCCGGAACTTTGCGGACAGAGAATTTTTGAAAAATGAGAACAAGGCTTTCCGAAACTTCGATTTTTGGACAGTTTCCTTGATTTTATGGGAGAGGACACAAATCTGTGTAAATGGCACTGCTTTGTGTTCTTTCAAGTTTGCTAGGTTGCAAACTTGTATATTTTAGACACGTTCTTGTTTCGCTACGAACGTGTTTAAAAAGTCAAGAAGAAATTTGAAATTTTTTTCTTGACTTTTTATGGGAGACAAAGATGAGAAAATCAATTCTAGTAAAATCCGTCGCATTGGCGTTGCTTTTTGTTCCGACGGTAATTTCGGCTCAAAAAAAGGAAAGATATTTTTCTCCGAACAATGATGGCGTTCGGGACGAATTCGTGATTCCTTTGAAGATTTCCGACAAACGATACATAACTTCATGGTCGTTGACGGTTGAGGACGAAAACGGAAAAGTCGTAAGGACAATCGGAAACAAGGTTGCCCTTCCAAAGACGCTTACGTTCAGGCGCTTTTTCAGGCAGCTTGTCGCCGTCAAGAAAGGCGTTTCGATTCCCGAAAGCGTCGCATGGAACGGCGCGATGGACAACGGCGAAACCGCACCCGACGGAAAATATTTCTATTATTTTTCGGCATCGGATGACAACGGAAATGTAGGAACTACGGAAAAATATCCTGTAGTAATCGACACAGTTTCGCCCGTGATTTCACTCTCTCAGCCTGCGGACAAGATTTTCGGCGAGGGTGCAAAGTCGGAACTCAACATAAGGCAGACTGGTTCTGTAGAGGACAGCTGGATAGGAAGGTTCAGAAATGCCACCGGCGATGTTGTAAGAACAATCGAATGGAAGAACGCAGAGCCTTCCGCATTTAAATGGAACGGTACGGACGACGAAGGACGCACCGTCCCCGACGGAGTTTATTCTTACGATGTTTCAGCCACGGACAGGGCGGGAAACGTCTCAGAACCGGCTTCAGTTTCGAACATAATTTATTCGGCTGAAAAACCTGCCACTAACATTGTTCTTAAAAGCTCAAAATATTTTTCTCCGAAAACAGATTCAAAGAACCAAAGCGTAAAGTTTGACGTGGTGATTCCCGTTCCCGAAAAATCCAGCGGAAACAAACTTACTTCATGGGAAGTAAAGATAACCGACAAGAACGGAAAAGTTTACAGGTCTTACAATCTCAAAAAAAATGGGGAGATTCCGCCGGACTCAATCGATTTTGACGGAATCGGCGACGACGGAAAATTGATTCCGCAGGGCGTGTATTCTGCCGTTGTAACCGCAGGGTATCTGAACGGCTACGAACCGCTTGCTGTCCGCTCCCCCGAAATCGTTCTTGACACGACAAAACCTTCTGCTCAGATTGCCGTTTCTGATAAGATTTTCGGAGCTGGCGCAAAAACCCAGGTGAAGATTTCCATCCTGATTGATTCCACGGGAAAATTTGCTTCAGTTCCGACGTGGAAAGGAAAAATCTACGATGCAAAAACGCCTTCTTTTATTGTAAAAGAATACGATTTCGGCGAGTTTCCGCCCGAATCCATCGAATGGAACGGATTTGCCTCTAACGGAAAACTTGCGCCCGACGCAAAATATATGTTCGAACTCAGGGCGACCGACCTTGCGGGAAATACCGGCGTTATGACAAGCCAAGACACATTCGAGCTCAGTACAAAGGACGTGAAGATTCTTCTTTCGCCGAGCCTTGCCGCATTCAGTCCCAACGCTGACAGGATTAAAGACACGATTTCGTTTTCGCCTGTGCTAAAAGATGCGGACGGAATCGCAAACTATTCGCTTTCGATTCTTGATTCCGCCGGAAAAAAAGTAAAAACGTTCAAGGGAACTTCAAGCCTTCCTGCAAGTTTTGTATGGGATGGAAAAGACGAGGGCGGACTTGTAGTTCAGGACGGACTTTATTCTGCCAGCCTTGAGATTGTTTCGACCAACGGTTCTTCGGCAAAGGTTTCGACTTCTTCGTTCGGCGTGGATACGGTTTTCCCGAGCCTCGAGGCGACTACCCCATGGACGGCATTTTCGCCAGACGGCGACGGAAACCAAGACACGATTCCTGTGATGATAAAAAACAGCACGAAGGAAAGTCTGTGGAAAGCGGAGATTTTGAATTCGTCGAACAAGGTCATAAAAACTCTTACATGGAAAAATAACATAAGGACCGACGGAAAAGATATGTTCGATTGGGACGGTTCGGACGGTTCGGGGAACAGGGCTGCAGACGGAAATTATTCAATCGAGATTTTCGCAGAAGACGAAGCGGGAAATGCGTTTTCGACAAAACTTCCCGGAATCACGCTTGACAGCCGCGACACAAAAATCTACGTGACTGCGGAAAACGATGGAATCTCTCCGAACGGCGACAAGATTCTTGACACCCAAAAGTTTGACATTCGTGCGACAGTTGCGGACGGAATCCTTTCATGGAATTTTGACATACGAAGCGAAAACGGCACTTCCGTCCGTTCGTGGTCGGAAAAAGACAGCGCAAATCTTCCTTCTACGATAACTTGGGACGGTCTTGGAAAAGACGGAAAAGTTGCGGAAGGAAATTTCATGGGGACGCTTAACGTAGTCTACAAAAAAGGAAACAAGGTTACGTCGATGTCATCTCCGTTTGTATGCACGGCGATTCCGCCGAAACTTTCGGTAAACACGATGCCCGAATATTTCAGCCCGGACAACGATGGCGTGGACGACGACCTTTTCATAAGACTTGCAGGTGTTACAAAAGCCGCAATCAAAAACTGGTCGTTTGTCATAAGAGATCCTAAGGGAAGTCCTTTCTGGCAGACAAAAGGCACGACTTCCATAACCGAACGGATAATTTGGGACGGACTTTCCAATGTTCAGAAAAATTCCGGTGGAATGGCTGAGCGTGTTCAGTCAGCCATGGATTATTCGTATGAGTTTACGGTTTCCGATAATCTTGGAATGACCAGCGTAGTGAACGGGGTGATTCCCGTTGATGTTCTTGTAATCCGTGACGGAAATGTGCTGAAAATGGCGGTTCCTTCCATCATATTCCGTTCGGACAATGCCGACTTTAAGACGAAATCGGAAGTTCATAACGGACTTGCCCCTGAGCAGGCGGCGAACAACGAACGTGTTCTGAAACGAATTGCGGAAATCCTCAATAAATTTAAAGAATACAAAGTTACGATTGTGGGACACGCAAATCGTGTTACAGACAACGAAGCCGAAGAAACCGAGGACAACCCGAAAAGTTGGGGGCCTGCTTTGATTCCGCTTTCTGCAAAACGCGCGGAATTCGTGAAAAATTACCTTACTAAAAACGGCGTGAGTGGAAGCAGGCTTGCGACGGAAGGAAAAGGTGGAACGGAACTCGTTGTTGATTATAAGGACAAAGACAACAACTGGAAAAACAGGCGGGTTGAGTTCATCCTTGAAAAATAAAAATATTTTCGGGCTGTTTTTTAGTAGGCGTTTTTAAGCCGGAAAAAGAAGCCCGTTTTCGATTTTAAGAATTATATGCAGCGGAGATGAAAAATTATTTTATCTTCGCTGCATTTTTTTAGGAAAAAACAAGCAGCCGATTTTTATAAATATGACTTTTATGCCGAGAAGTTTTTTGAAAAAGGCTTTAATTTTCAGCACGACGAAAAACTGAAATGAATTAAAGAATGATGGGAATATATTAAAATATATAATTCACCTAAGAAAAATCTTATGCTATATTAGCGGTATGTTGACAAAAAACTTCATGACAAATAATCTCCGTTGCTCCGTTGCTCCGTTGCTCCGTTGCTCCGTTGCTCCGTTGCTCCGTGGAAAATAGTCTTTCGTCAACAGGATTTTGTGCTGATTTTTTCAGCATCTATATAAGGTAAATAATAAGGCATTTTGCTGTCGTTAATGACGGTGAAGTGCCTTTTTGTTTTTAAATTAAAGCATTTGGAGGAAAGAATGAAAGATTTTATTAAAAGAACTGTAGGCATTATGATTGCTCTTACAATTGTCTCCGGAATTATTTCTTGTGCTGATAATAGCCGGGATGGGAATGCAGCTAATCATATTGGAGAAGCAGTTAAGGATGACTTTGTAAAAGTTGAAGCAGGCACTTTTCAGATGGGAAGCAATGAGGGGAATGAATTCAACAAACCGGTACACAATGTAACAATATCAAAAGCCTATTACATGAGTGTTCACGAAGTTACACAGGCGAAATACAATGCTGTAATGGGAGACAATCCCAGCAAATATAAAACTGATGCAGTTGCTGATGAAACACAGGAAAATCGTCCTGTAGAATGTGTAAGTTGGTACATGGCAATCGTATACTGTAACAAACTCTCAGCGGCAAAAAATCTTAAACCATGTTATACAATTAGCGGTTCAACAGATCCGGCAGCGTGGGGAGCAATACCGACTTTAATCGATTCCACATGGGAGACTGTAAAATGCGACTTTACGGCTGACGGCTACCGTTTACCGACGGAAGCGGAATGGGAATATGCGGCAAGAGCGGGAGATACTTCTGTAAATGAACTTACATGGAGCGGAACAAAAATCGAGTCTTCACTTAGAGATTATGCATGGTATCGGGATAGCGCTAAGGCTAAAACTCATGAAGTAAAGAAAAAAACTGCAAATAAGTGGGGATTATATGATATGAGCGGGAACGTATATGAATGGTGCTGGGATCGTTATTCTGCATATGCTTCGGAAGCTCAAACCGAGCCGACCGGCGGCGCTTCAAATTCTAACCGCATCTCACGCGGCGGCTGTTTCTTCAATAACTCTTCCTACTGCGCCGTGTCGTACCGTGACTTCATCAGTCCTAATTTTCAGGACAAGTCTATCGGTTTCCGTGTTTGCCGTTCCGGTTCCAATTAAAGCAGCAAACTCTTTATTTAGCCGCAGCTGCGCTTAATGCGCAGCAAATATGCGGCGGAATTAACAGTTATGTAAAAAATTCGAGCGGCGGATTTTTATGAGATAAAACCCGCTGCAAGGAAGAGAAATCCGCAGATTATTAAAATTATTCCTGAAATCGATAGCATTATTTTTATACTTTTTTTCTTTTGAAGCAGCTCCGTAAAAAATATCCCGAAAATCAGAAAAAATATTCCGCCAAGGATTGCAAACGCCGCAAGTATGTATTTGGGCATGAAAATTTTCACCATTATCGTGATGAGCAAAAAAAACAGGTTGTAGATGAGAGAAATCTTTCCGACTTTTATTGACGCGATTTTTGCTTCCGGCGGCAAAGCAGGATTTTTCTTTGCCCGGATTATAAAAATCGTGCCGTAAAACAAAAATTGAAAAGCGATGTGGGTAATCAGAATTATGTCAATCATTTTTTCTCCGTGAACAGGCGAAATCTTCTGTTTTTTGAAAATCCGTGCGAATTGCATAAAACATTTTTCACCGGATTTTGCCGTGCATATTTTCCACGAATTGTTGCGGATTGTAAAGCCGACCTGCGTTTTTCAATTGGGAGTTTCCGCTCGGAGATTTGTAAGTTTTTGTGTTGAAAATATGTAAAGAAGGGAACAATAAACAGATGAACAAGAACTAACAAGCCCTCGACTGACTGAACATCCACCATTTACAAGATTCGCTCACGCAAATCTTGGGTTGGGACTACAGGAAATAAACATATGAATGAGGAATAACAAGCCCACAACCAGCAGAACTCCGCCGTTTACAAGATTCGCTCACGCAAAACTTGAGTTTAGGCTACAAGAAATAAACGGATGAACGAGAGATAACAAGCCCCCAATCAACAGAACGCCGTTCTTTTACAAGATTCGCTCACGCAAAACTTAAGTTGCTGCTACGAGAAATAAACAGGTGAAGAATAAATAATATACCTAAATCAACAGAACGCCGTCCTTTTACAAGATTCGTTCGTGCAAATCTTGGGTTGCTGCTACAAGCAATAAACAGATGAACGAGAACTAACAAGCCCCCAACCAACAGAACGCTACCTTTACAAGACTTGCGAAAGCAAAACTTGGGTTGGGGCTACAAGAAATAAACGGATGAACGAGGAATAATAAGCCCTCAACCAACATAACACCACAATTTACAAGATTTGCAAATGCAAAACTTAAGTTGTGGCTGCGAACAATAAACAGATGAACGATGAATAATAAGCCCTCAACCAGCTGAACTCCACCATTTAAAAGATTTACTTGCGCAAAACTTAAGTTGGGGCTACGAGAAATAAACGGATGAACGAGAACTAACAAGCCCCTAACCAACAGAACTCCACCTTTACAAGATTCGCTCACGCAAAACTTAAGTTGGGGCTACGAACAATAAACAGATGAACGATGAATAATAAGCCCTCAACCAACTGAACGCCACCATTTACAAGATATGCAAATGCAAAACTTAAGTTGGGGCTACAATCAATAAACATTTGTTCACGCAAAACTTGAGTTTAGGCTACAAGAAATAAACGAATGAACTATGAATAATAAGCCCTCAATCAAAAGAACGCCGCCGTTTACAAGATTCGCTCGTGCAAAACTTAAGTTGGGGCTGCGAACAATAAACAGATGAACGATGTATAGCAAGCCCCCAACCGACTGAACAGCCACCATTTACAAGATTCGCTCACGCAAAACTTGAGTTGAGGATACGAGAAATAAACAGCTGAACAGGAGATAACAAGCCCTCAACTGACTGGACATCCACCATTTACAAGATTTGCTCGTGCAAAACTTAGGTTGAGGCTACGAGAAATAAACGGCTGAACGAGCAATAACAAGCCCCACCCAAATGAAGCCCCACGCTTGCAAGATTTGCAAAGACAAATCTTGAGTTGGGGCTACAAGAAATAAACAGATGAAGGGATGTATCAAGCCCCAAGCCTCCCCTTGAGATTATGGAATTTTACGGCTAGAATGAGAGCCGTTAAAAATAGACTGGGGCGGGTAGATGGCTTACGTAAAAAATCTTTTTGACCACAATTTCATTCAATACGCAAGTTACGTCATTCGGGACAGGGCGATTCCCGACATCATAGACGGTTTAAAACCGGTGCAGCGGCGCATAATCCATACCCTCATAAAGACGGATGACGGGCGTTTTGTAAAGGTCGCCAATGTGGTCGGTAAGGTCATGGCGTACCATCCGCACGGCGATGCTTCCATATATACCGCCCTTGTGAATCTTGCAAACAAAGAACTTTTTATCGACAAGCAGGGGAATTTCGGAAACCTTTATACGGGCGACGGTGCTTCCGCTCCAAGGTACATCGAATGTCGTCTTCGTTCCGTTACTCAGGAAATCCTTAACACGAATCCAAAAATTACCCGATATGTCGAAACCTATGACGGAAGGGACATGGAACCCGTCGCTTTTCAGGCAAAACTTCCGCTCGTACTGATGATGGGAGCTGAAGGAATCGCAGTCGGAATGTCGACCCAGATAATGAGCCACAACGCTCACGAGGTGATTGAAGCGGAAAAAGCATGTCTCAAAGGCGAAGAATTCCAGCTTTATCCTGATTTCCGGACCGGCGGTCTTATGGACGCAAGCGAATACAAAGACGGGCTTGGAAAACTCGTTGTCCGGGCAAAAATGGATACTTCCGACGAAAAAAAAATTATCATAACGGAACTTCCATATGGTTCTACGTCGGAAAGCCTGATTGATTCCATCGAAAAGGCAGCAAAAACCGGAAAAGTGAAGATTGCCTCGATAAACGATTACACCGCAAAAAATGTGAACATCGAGATAAAACTTGCCCGCGGCGTGTATTCAAAGGATGTGGTCGATGCCTTGTACGCATTCACCGATTGCGAAAAGACAATCTACTGCAATCTTCTTGTGATAAAAGACAACATGCCCGTTCAGATGACTTGCACTCAGGTTATTCAATATCACGCAAAGCAGCTTACCGGAATCCTGAAGGCGGAACTGGAACTTGAAAGGCAGGAACTTACGGAAAAACTTCATCTTAGGACTTTGGAACGCATTTTTGTGGAAGAACGCATCTACAAAAAAATCGAAGAGATGAAAAGCGAGGAAGCCGTGGTGAATGCGGTCAAAGTCGGATTCAAGCCGTTTTCCGCTGAACTTATCCGAAGCATCACGGACGAAGATGTCGAGCATCTTCTAAAAATTCCTATAAGGCGCATTTCCCTTTACGACATAAACAAAAACCGAAAGGAAGTTCAGGCGATAAACGCAAGGCTAAAGGAAATCGGAAGGCTTTTGCGCCATCTTGTGGAATACGCCGTAAGTTATCTTGACGGCATCGAACAGAAACTTGATCCGGAAATAAAAAAACGCCGCACAAAAATTTCAAAAATCAAGACCGTGGACGTAAAAACCGTCGTTAAGCGGGACATTCCTCTAAGATATGACGAGCGGACTGGTTATCTTGGAACGGGCGTTTCGGGCGGAACGGAACTTTTAAAGATAACTCCATACGACAGGGTGATTTTTGTCCGGAAAAGCGGAATCTATTCCATTACCGAAGCCCCTTCAAAAGTCTTTGTCGGACCGGAACTCAGGTTCTGCGGGCTTGCCGACAAGGATTCCATCGCAAAAGTGCTTTTCACAGTTCTTTACAGGGACGGAGAAAGTCGATTCGTGTATATAAAAAGATGCAAAGTGGGCGGCTACATAATGAACAAGGATTATTTTTTCGCCCCGGAAGGAATGGAAGTCCTTCATGTTGACACAAGAAAAAACTTCAAGTTTGAACTGAACTACGTTCCAAAGCCAAGGCTGAAAATCTTGAAGGAAACTTTCAGGGCGGATTCTTTTCAGGAAAAGGGGCTAAAAGCGTTGGGCGTTCGGGTCGCGGCAAAGGAAGTTGAGTCCGTTTCGGTGGAATCCTGATTTTTCTTTTGCATGAAAATATTTTGATTAAAGGAATAAAAAATGAGCGACATAATTATTTATACGGACGGCGGATGCCACGGAAATCCGGGACCCGGAGGTTGGGGAATCGTTGTGATTCAAGGCGATGATGTAAAATCGCTTTCAGGCGGAGAAAAACTTACCACGAACAACCGCATGGAACTTACGGCGGCAATAAACGCTTTGGAGTGCGTTACGAAAAATCCTTTTCACGCAGGGAAAAAAATCGAAGTGAACATCGACAGCCAGTACGTCAAAAACGGAATAACTTCATGGATAACCAACTGGAAGAAAAAAGGCTGGAAAACTGCGGACGGAAAACTTGTAAAAAATCGGGAACTTTGGGAAATCTTAGATTCATTGTGCCAAAAACTTTTTTCGGACGGCTGCAAATTGGACTGGATATGGGTCAAAGGACACGCAGGAATCAAATACAACGAAGTATGCGACAGCCTTTGCCAAAAAGAAATAGCAAAGTTTGAATGAGAAGCGGCTTTGCATTGTCTTTGGAAAGCGACAATGAAAGAGGAGAAAAATTATGCGGATAGATTGCCCTAATTGCGGAAAATCCATATTGCTTGAATCAAACGTTTACGATTCGATTGCGAACGAAGTTCGTAACGAGCAGTTTGACATTGAGCTTGAAAAACGTGCCGCCTCGTTGCTCCATCAGAAAGAATCGGAAGTGGCTTTGGCTGTAACAAAGGCGGAAAATCTAAAGGAAAAGGAAATTGCTGAACTAAAAGCAAAACTTTTCGCTGCGAATTCCGCTTTGGCTTCAAAAGAGGAACAGGCAAAGTCCGAGTTAAAACTTGCCCTTGCCCAAAAAGAAAACAAAATCACGGAACTTGAAGGAAAACTTCTTTCAAGTCAAAAAGATTCTGAACTCGCCGTAAAATCTGCGCTTCAAGAAAAAGCGGGCGAAATAATCCGACTTAAAAGCGATCTTGAAATCGCAGAGGCAAAATCCAAAAACAGCGAAGCGATTCTGAAAGAACAATTTGCCGGAATAATCAAGGCGAAAGATGAGGAAATTGCATTTTACAAAGATTTTAAGGCAAAGGAATCCACAAAACAGATAGGCGAAGACCTTGAGCAGTTCTGCCTTACCGAGTTCAACAAAAACAGGGCGATAGGATTTCAGAACGCATATTTTGAGAAAGACAATAAGGTTTCTTCAAGCGGAAGCAAGGGCGATTTCATTTTTAGGGAATCAAGTCCGGACGGCGTGGAATTTATCTCGATAATGTTCGAGATGAAAAACGAGGCTGACAGAACCGCCACCAAAAGCAGGAACGAGGATTTTTTCAAGGAACTTGACAAGGACAGAAACGAAAAAAAATGCGAGTACGCCGTTCTTGTGTCCATGCTCGAAAGTCAGAACGATTTTTACAACACGGGAATCGTTGACGTTTCGTATAAATATCCAAAAATGTATGTTATTCGCCCTCAATTTTTCATTCCGGTGATAACATTTTTGCGGAACGCAGCATTGAACACGCTGGATGCAAAACGGGAACTAAAAGCCATGCAGGTGCAAAACATGGACATAACGCATTTTGAAGAAGACTTAAATAAATTTAAGGAAGGCTTTAGTAGAAACTACAATCTTGCAAGCCGCAAGTTTATGAGCGCGATAGATGACATTGATAAAGCGATAGCGAACCTTCAGAAAATGAAGGAAGATCTTTTGGGTTCTGAGAACAACTATCGCCTTGCAAACAGCAAACTCGAGGACCTTAGCGTAAAAAAACTGACAAGAAATAATCCGACGATGAAAAAGAAATTCAACGAACTTGAACGATAACCTAAATCGATTTTTTATGCATTTTAAGGTCGTCTTCCTAACTGGAATATTCGTCTCCGTTTGGCATGGCGATTTTTGGGGTGTTCCCCGCTTTTTAAAAACAAAAACCTAGGTGTAAGAAAACAGGAGCTTGGGGTATAATTGATTTTGGAGGATGAAGAATATGGCGAAAATATCAGATACACAAATAAAAGATATTGCAGATATTTTAGAAAAGTTTCCTAAAGAGGATTTCAATTGGACTGCAAATGAAAATAAACTCCCAAAATTTTGTAAGGATAAAATCCATTTTACTGATGGAAAGAATGAATATGATAAGAATTTAATCTTAAAAGAGGGAATTAGCCGTTCATTTGAGGAAGCTGATAAAGCGCAGAGAAAGGAGCTTGTCAAATGGATTATAAAAGATTGGGGAGGAATCAATACCTATAATGAAGATAAAATTATAAAAGATTTTGATCTTGAGGAAAATGCTATTAGGGAAATAAATTTAACAAATTCCATTTCTTCTCGTTCAAAAGTTTTTTCTTTTCATTATCCCAATAAGTATGTAATTTGTGATTCCCGAAATATATTTACACTTAATTGGTTATTGTTTTTTACCTGCGAAAAATCATCTAACGAAATTCATTTATTTAAAATACTGCCAAGTAGAAATACAATACTTCCCAAATATAATTTAACTACAGTGATAAATCTTCTTTGTAACAAACGATACAATGAAGAATATACTAAGTATTATGATTTTTGTGATGTAATAAAACGGCTGACAAAAGAACTTGAAAATAACTATATTTATGAAACAGAAATGCTATTGTTTTCATTGTCCGTCTCAGATGAGAATCGTGGTATTTTTAAGTATATAAAGGAACACATGAAAGATAGAATAAATAACCTAATCAAAAGTTCCTAACCTATGAAACAGTCAGATACATTTCATAAAAGTGATGGGCTTCTAAAAGAACAAAAAATCACCGAGACGAGCACAAACCTATCATTTCTAACCGCCAACACAGGCAAAATGTATCTTTACGCATTTAAATTTTTAGAAGGCACGCATCATATTGAGTTCTAAATCCTACTTGAAAACGAAGACATCTAAAACTCTCTTTTTCAGGATAAAATGACTGCACAAAAAATCAGCAGAGTCAGCATTGAGGATTTAACCGACATCAAAAAATCCGCTTTTTATGCGAGCGAAAAAAAATCTCTTGCATAATGAAAAACATTCCATGTGTTAGAACAATGCAAAATCATCCTCTAAGGCAAGAAAATGTGTTATAGCATTTTCACTTTTTTAGAGTTGAATCCATTTTTACAGGAAGAACCGCCATGAAAAGCAGAAAAACTTTTTCTTTTGCCATAATTTTTGTTTTTGCAGTTTTTTTCAGGTTGCGATAATTTTTTTAAGGGTTCTACGGATTTTTCTTCGGAAGAAGTTTTTACGCTCAAAGGTTCTTTGAACATGACTGGCGGCGTTCCTTTCGTGCTTTCAAATAACGCAGGAACTTCAAGGACTACAGTTCCTTCCATTCCGCTGGACCTTACATATTCCGTGAATGCAAAAAACGGAACTAAAAATGTACAGGCTGTCGTAACGGGAAGAAGTTTTTCGATTCGTCTTACAAGCGGAACTTGGACATTGACCGCAAAAGGCATCTCAAACGGAAAAAAAGTTCTTGAGGGAAGTTCCGAGGTTACTCTTTCTCCGGGCGTTTTTTCAGAACCGGACATTTCGATTGTCATAAAGCCTAAGTCCACTTCCGGCGGAAAAGGAACGGCGGCTCTTCCCGTTTCCGTACAGGAATATGAAACTTCAAGCAACATGGGAAGTCTTGCCGTAGGAAGCGTAAAAGTCGCCTGAGAAATCGATGGAACTCAATACGTCGAAAAAAATCGATTTTCAAAACAAGACAAGCGCTACCGTTGCGTCCGGGGCGGTAAAAACAAAAAATATCACTATGAACACCGGAAGCGGATATACGGGAACGCCTTCGGGTTCGTATACGCTTGCGCTTTCGTTCTATAATTCCAATGATTGCACGGGAAATCTGTTTTATTTTTGCGCCGAACAAGTAAATGTCTTTGACAATCTTACGACCGATACATGGATTAACAGCGGCTCTAGTTATATGAAAACCGATTCGTTGGGAAAAACCGTCTTAAAAATCGACGAAGAACTTGTAAAATCCAATATTCGCAAGGATTTTTATGTTGACGGCGCATCGGGTGACGACATAGACGGAAACGGCGAATATTTTAAGCCGTTCAAAAGCGTAAGCAAGGCTTCAAAGGCGATAATTTCGATACTCTGCGGCGAGGTTGTTGATTGTCAAAAGCCGGCTTGATTCATCTGCTATTCTCAAAATTCAATATTCGACCTTATAAACAGCGTATATCTTTCATAATGTTGACTAAACGAAAAAAATAACGGATAGTTATGCAGATGCGGAGGATAAACGTATGAAAAACAAAATTTTTATTTACGCTGTGTTTGCAGCTCTTCTTTTTGCCGCGTGCAAAAATGATCCGGAATCGGAAAATCCGCCTGCACCCAAAACCGTTCATGTACAGGATATTTCTATAAAGAATCCGATAAATCCTGTTTCTTTGGTAAAAGGAACGACATTTCAGATTGAGGCGACAGTATTACCTGAAAATGCGACCGATAAGAAAATCTTGTATTCTTCAAGCGACAAAAATATTGCCGCAGTCAATGAAAAAGGGCTCATCTTTGCAAACTCTGTCGGAACTGCGTCTATCACGCTAAAAGCGGCAGATGGCGTTTCTAAAACGATAAGCGTAACCGTAACTGCGGCACGCATAAACGTAACGGAAATTGCCGTTTCTTCTACTGACGAAAATATTTCTATTGTAAAAGGCAGAACTCATCGGCTTAACGCCACAGTCAAGCCTGATAACGCAACCGATAAAACTCTGACATATTCTTCCGACCATAAAGATATTGCATCTGTTGATACAAACGGTTTGATTACCGCAAAGAAAGTCGGTGCTGCGGCACTGACGATAACCGCCGCAGATGGCATCACAAAAATTGTAAACGTAACCGTAACAGAAGCCGAAGTTGCCGTTACTGACATTGAATTTGACCCGCCGCTTCCTGCGCAGCCGATTGAGTTGGGCGTTGGTCAAGAATATACAATCAATGCAAAAGTAAAACCTGACAACGCTACAAATAAATATGTCCGCATTACTAACAATGCTCCGGACTATATTTCTGTAAGCGGTGAAACTGTAGAAGGCTCAAAAAAAGGCGATGCAGAGGTGACTGTTGAATCTGCGTCGAATCCTGAAATCAAAAAAGTTATAAAATTTAAGATAACACAAAAACCTTCGATAAAAATAAAAACGGCTCCTGCTTTGTGCGAAAGCAACGGCGGGGAAGTTACGTTTAAACTAGAAACGCTCAACGGAAAATTGAACTATGAGCTAGAAGTTGTGAAAGGCGGCTCAAAGTGGATAAGCTTTGCCGGTAAAGACACCTCAAATCCTGCTGAAGATACGATAAAACTAAACGTTTCTCAAAACAAAACAGTGTGGGCTAGAACTGCGGATATAAAGTTCATAGACAAAAGCACAAATCAATACGTCAAGGGCGACGATAAAAAAGACTTAACAGTGAAACTTGAGCAAAAAGCAAACGAGAATCCTACTGTGACAACAAAATGGGTTTCTGGAGTCGAAAAGCCGAATAATGGAGAAAAGGTTCCGGTATTGGGCGATGACGGAGCTCAATTACAAGAAGGCGGACAGACGCTCTACTACAATTCTGATTATGTCTCTGTGTGGAAAGAAAATGAAAATACAAAGTTTTTCAATGTGCGAAAACTGAACTTTGTAATGAAAAATACTATGTCATCTCATTGCTATCAAAGCTCTGATTCCAATATGTGTTGGGCAATGACTGCGAGCAACATGCTGCATTGGTGGGGTGAGCAAAACAAAGAGTTAATAAATAGATACAAAAATAAATACGGCTCTACCTATGATTTTTCATATACGAAAGGATTGCAAGATGACCAAGAATACGAGAAAAGTAAAATTGCGGCTTTATTCAGAAGTAATTGTGTAAATAGCGGAAACGAGATTAGAAACGGTCTTGAAGGATTTTTATTTTCATCTGCTAACAGCCCATTTAAAGGAATCGCAAGTCCAAAATATTTTGATAAAGTTTTCAGTAAAGATAATAATATCGTGAATGTAGAGACACCTCACTCAAAGAAAGAGTTTGAAAGAATTCTAAAAGAAGCATTCAATTCTAAAAAAGCGATAGGATTAGATACGCGCGATGGACGTGGGAATTTGCACGCTATAACACTTTGGGGTGCTGCATTTGATGGAGATGAAAATATTATTGCAATTTATATTGCAGATAACAACAATCCTAACAATGAAATGATTACCTATGGAATTCGTTATCAAAAGAATATCTATGAAGAAAACGAAGAAGAAAACAATTATCCGTACCTTATAAACTATGCAGTAAAAAAGTCTATTATCAATATAGATAAATGGATAGATAGAATCACCACACTCGATAAGGGTGAAGAACAGTGGCAGGCATGGAGTAACTCAAACTCCTAAATTAAAATCTTAACTATCAAGAAAAACGCTCTCTATGGAGCGTTTTTCTTGCCGCTTATGCTCAGTGTGTCATCTGCAAACTTCTTGTATGTTGCAAAAACTTCGGCTTTTTCTTACAAGATTTCCGGCTGATGTGTGGTATTCTTTGATATAAAAGTTATCATTTTTTATAGTGGCAGTGAACAAAAACTTACGATGATGAAAAGCGCATTCAAGCATAATCAAACACAGTAAATTAACAAAAATGATGGAAGAAAACAAAATAAACGGAAACTTTTCAGCTAAAAACGGAATAGGCGTGTATGTTTCCAAGATTTATGATGCCGGAGACGATACATTTCTTTCTTTGTCGTCAACTACAAGAATCGGAAATGGCACTGACAATAACGATGTGTATCTTGGAAAACTCAACAATAAAGGAAAGGGAGCGATGATAAATCTTAATGAAATTCCTTCCGAATCCGTGGTCGCAAGAATTGTGCCTGAAGAATATACCGTGGGAACCGCCGTGCTATACGGGGAGGCAGGAACTCTTGCTCAAAGTTGTATGAAATTTCCGGTATATCCCAACGGGTCCCAACAGTGGGAAATTGATTTCGAAGGAAAGTTGAAAAAGAAATAATTGGAATTCGCTCGAATCGATTTTCAAAAGCATATTCTAAAATCCGCAGGTAATTTTCTGACAAGCGTTGGAATATGTGTTAAAATGCTTCCCATGGAAAGCAGACCTGAACCAAGAATGCACGAATCCGGAGAGGATTATCTTGAAGCAATCCTTATGATTCAGAACGAAAAGGGCGACTGCCATTCTGTGGATGTGGCAAGAAAACTTGGCGTTACAAAGCCGAGCGTAAGCCGCGCCATGGGAATATTGCGGGACGACGGCTTTATTTTTTTTGACGAAAACCAGATTATAAAATTCACTGAAAGCGGAAAAGCGCGCGCCGAAAAAATCTACGATCGCCATAGACTTTTGACGAATTTTTTCATGGAAATAACGGGAGTAGGAGCGGCGCAGGCGGAAAAAAACGCTTGCCGAGTGGAACACGTCATAGACGGCGACATAGTTGAAGGAATCAGACGCTACATGAAAGGAAAATGATTTTGTTCAGTCGCTGTATTTCTGCTTAAAACTGACGCTCAAAATGCTTTTTAAAAAACGTTGAAAAATTTAGATTTTTTAAAATTCCTGCCCAAAAATTAAGACTTTTTCGAAAGGCAATTTGCATTCACATAAAACTCCTCTGTTTGTACAAGCGTTCTAAAATCACTATAATTTTTTTCATGTCGGGATTTTATGATTTTTATGATGTCGTTGTGGTCGGGCTGGGGCATGCCGGAATCGAGGCGGCTCTTTCGTCTGCAAGAATGGGGCTAAAAACGCTTGCGGTTACTCAAAGTCCCGATACGATAGGCAGAATGAGCTGCAATCCTTCGATAGGCGGAATCGCCAAAGGGAACATTGTGCGTGAGATTGATGCGCTCGGCGGCGAAATGGCAAAACTCATCGACGGTTCTATGATTCAGTTCAGAATGTTGAACAAAAGCCGCGGCCCTGCTGTTCAGGCTCCAAGAAGCCAGGCGGATAAAATCGAATATTCCCGGCTTGCAAGAAAAACTGTAGAAAATCAGGAAAATCTTTACACGCTCATGGATACGGTTACGGAAATCCTTACGGTGATTTCTGACACCCCTCTTCCGCCGAACGCAGACAGTTCCGCCGAAAAAGGAACGATTCCGGGCGAATATCGGGGAACTGAAAAATCCGATGCGATGTTTTCAAAAATGCGGCAAAAAGTTACGGGGGTAGCCACCGAACGAGGGAGGCTTATTCCTTGCAGGGCTGTTGTGCTTACGACCGGAACTTTTCTTGGAGGAAGAATATTCATCGGCGACTACGATGCGCCTTCTGGTCGGCTTGGAGAGGCGGCGGCTTTCGGTCTTACGCAAAGCCTTAATCGGCTGGGTTTTACAACAGGAAGGCTAAAAACCGGAACTCCGCCTAGGGTTCTTCGTAAGTCGATTGATTTTTCAAAACTGGAAGAAAATTCCGGCGACGCAGAAGCACTTCCGTTCAGTTTTTCAAATTCCAAGATAGAACGACCGATGGTTCCGTGCCACATGGTCTACACAAACTCCGACACTCACAGAATAATTAGGGAGAACATAAATCGGTCCCCCTTGTTCAGCGGAAAAATAAGCGGAATCGGTCCACGCTATTGTCCGTCGATAGAAGACAAGGTAATGAGATTTTCAGAGCGGGAACGCCACCAGATTTTTGTCGAGCCGGAAGGCTTGGATACCGACGAGATGTATCTGAACGGGCTTTCATCAAGTCTTCCAGAAAGCGTTCAGGATTCGTTCATGCGCACAATGAAAGGATTCGAGAACGCCGTCCAGTCAAGACCGGGCTATGCCGTAGAATACGACTATGTTGAGCCTACCCAGCTTTTTGCAAGTCTTGAGACAAAGCGTGTCGCGGGACTTTTCAACGCAGGGCAGATAAACGGAACGTCGGGCTACGAAGAGGCGGCGGGTCAAGGGCTTGTGGCAGGAATAAACGCCGCCCTTTATTCAAGGGAACACAAAAAGGTTTCAGGTCCTCTTTCGGAACTTTGCGCAAGCGATTTTACATTCGATGTAAAAAACGACGGAGAAAATCAAACTGAAAATTTAAAATCCGATTTTAAGATTTCAAAATTTTTGAACGATTTTGAAAAGGATTTCCAAAAAAAGAACGGTTTTGACAATTTTGAAAAAATCCCAACCTACAATCCGTTGATTTTAGCCAGAGACGAGGCGTACATCGGCGTTCTTATAGACGATTTGGTAACGCTTGGAACAAAAGAGCCTTACAGAATGTTCACCGCGCGAGCCGAATACAGGCTTAAATTACGGCACGACACAGCGGACAGAAGGCTTTCCGAATATGCTTTTCGTTTTGGGCTAAAGACAAAAGCCGAGTTTGAAAAAATACAGGAAAAATATGCTGTGCAGGACGAAATCCTTTCCCGATTGCTAAAAGAGCCGGCTCTTGAAAATCCGGGCTACGAGAACGCTTTGTGGGAAGGTGCAAAAATAGACTTTAAGTACAAATATTACATCGAAAAGCAAGACAGGCGCGTGGAAAAACTTCGCAGGCTTGAAAATCTTCACATTCCCATGGACTTTGATTACGGGGCAATTCCTTCGTTAAGTGCCGAAAGCAGAAACAAGCTCGAAAAAATCAGACCTCTTACGCTGGGGCAAGCGGAACGAATCAGCGGAATCAGGAATTCCGACATAATGCTTTTGATGGTCTATCTTAAATAAGCCGAAACTTTTGTGCATAAAAATTGTTCAATCGGCAATCCGTGCGTATAATTGAAGCTGTGAAAAAATAGCCTTGCTTTTTCAGGCGGATTTTTTCATAATGTTCGAAACAAAATATTTGTAGGTGATTGTATGGAAAAAACGATAGCGTTGATTCCCGGAGACGGAATAGGTCCTGATGTCGTCTCGGAAGCCGTAAATGTCCTTGATGTGGTCGCAAAAAAATTTAACCACAAGTTCAACTACAGGAATGTCGTCGCAGGCGGCAGTGCGATAGAAAAATTCGGAAAACCTCTTCCTGAAGAGCAGCTTGAATTGTGCAAGTCTTCCGATGCCTGCCTTCTCGGTGCTGTCGGAGGTCCAAAGTGGGATGTTCTTCCGTCGGAACTCCGTCCCGAAAAAGCTCTTTTGGGACTGAGGGGAGGGCTTAAAGTGTTCGCAAACCTTCGCCCTGCCGTCATGTGGAAAGAACTGAAATCCGCGTGCCCGCTGAAAGATGATATAATAGGCGACGGAATAGATATTCTTATCGTTCGGGAACTTACAGGCGGAATCTATTTTGGCGAAAAGGGCACAAGCGATGACGGAAATGTCGCTTGGGATACGGAAAAATACAGCCGCATGGAAATCGAACGGATTGTCCGAATCGGATTTGATTATGCAAGAAAGCGAAGAAAAAAGCTTACGCTCGTTGACAAGGCGAATATTCTTGTTTCAAGTCAGCTTTGGCGAAAAATTGCAGGCGAAATAAAAACTGAATATCCCGACGTTGAGTTCAATTCGCTTTACATTGACAACGCTTCCATGCAGCTTGTGAAAAATCCCAATCAGTTCGATGTAATTGTAACAAGCAATATGTTCGGCGACATCCTGTCCGACGAGGCAAGCCAGATTACCGGAAGCATAGGAATGCTGGCTTCGGCAAGTATAGGCGACGGTTCAGGTCCGGGGCTTTACGAACCCATACACGGCTCTGCGCCGGACATTGCGGGGCTTGACATCGCAAATCCGCTTGCCACGATTCTTAGCGCAGCCATGCTTTTGCGATACGATTTCGGACTTGAAAAAGAAGCGTCCGCAATCGAGGTGGCGGTTTCTTCTGTTCTTGCCGACGGCTGGAGATGCAAGGACATCGCCGGAGATGCTATTGAAGAATGCAGAAAAGCCGGAAAACTTGCGGGAACCAAAAAAATGGGGCAGCTTGTATGCTCATATTTAAGCATATAACGACCGTTTCGGTCTAAAAATTATAGGGTAGGTGTTTTTATGAAAAAGAACATTTTGATTTTTGTTGTAGCGGTTTTTCTCTGCTCGAACATTGTCTCCCAAACCAAGGAAAGCATAAAAAACGGAGCTATACTTCATGCTTTCTGCTGGTCGTTCAAGACAATCGAAGAAAAACTTCCCGAAATCGCGGACGCCGGTTTTACCGCCGTTCAGCCCTCTCCGATAAACACGTGTCTTGAGGGTGATTATGGCGGTCTTGACCTTATGGGCATGGATGCCACAGGAAAATGGTACTACCATTATCAGCCTGTCGACTGGAAAATCGGAAATTACCAACTTGGAACTCGCGACGATTTTATCAGCATGTGCAAAAAGGCGAAGGAACTTGGAATCGGCGTGATAGTCGATGTCCTTC
This sequence comes from uncultured Treponema sp., assembly GCA_938039145.1. GTDB lineage: Bacteria > Spirochaetota > Spirochaetia > Treponematales > Treponemataceae > Treponema_D. Next base: position 17,322 of record CALHVG010000079.1, on the reverse strand, counting down.
CGAACCATACCACTCCAAAAAAAGACAAGATAAGCAAAGATTTTGTCGACGCTGTGGGCGGAATGGAAAATATGTATCACGAGGGCGAAAAACGGGGAATCTCGAATTTCGGCGACAGGCTTCAATGCACGACCTATTCCATGGGCGGACTTCCCGACGTGAACACTGAAAATCCCAAGTTTCAGGCTTATTTCATGGATTTTATGAACGACGTTATAGACTGTGGGGCAAACGGATTCAGGTTCGACACCGCAAAGCATATCGGACTTCCCGACGACCCTAAAGATCCTAAATCCGTGCAGAACGATTTTTGGCTGATTTTCACCGGAAAAAAAGCGATAAACGGAGTCATGCTCCACGATGCCGAGAACCTTTTCATGTACGGCGAAGTCCTTCAGGACGGTTATTCAAGGGAAGACGAATACGGAAAATTAATGGCCGTTGTGGCAAGCAAGTACGGTGCGATGCTTCGCGCCGGTGCCAAAAACCAAAAATATCTTGCCGCCGGATTAAAGGATTTCAAGAACGATGCAGGTCCGGAAAGACTTGTAACTTGGGTGGAATCTCACGATACTTACGCAAATAAAGGCGAATCCGCCGGGCTTCTAAATTTTGACATCCGTTCGGCTTGGGCGGTTATCTGTTCAAGAAAGTACGGAACGCCGCTTTTCTTTTCACGACCAAAAGGCGCGGAAGGCGTGCAGTTCCCCGGAGAAAGCAAAATCGGAGATGCCGGAAACGACGAATTTAAGCATCCTGAGGTAAAAGCCGTGAATCTTTTCAGAAAGGAAATGATAGGCGAGGACGAGGAACTTTTCAACGGAGCGGACAGTTCGGTTCTTATCGTAAAAAGAGGAAACAGAGGCGCAGTCATCGTAAACGCGGGCTACAAACCTTCGGTTGTAAATTTCCCGATAAATCTGCAGGACGGACAATACAGGGATAAGGCGAACGGATTGAAATTTACCGTAAAAAACGGAGTTCTTTCCGGAAAACTTCCTAAAAGAAAGATTGCTGTCGTGTATTGATTTTCTGACTGAGATTTTCTAAAAAAGATGCCGGTGATTGTCAGTTTTTAATACATTTTTCCTAAATAAAATACGTAAGAAAATATTTTTAGGAAAAAGCATGAAACCTGATATACGAGAACTGACTTTAAAGCGCGGTATCGGATACGCTTCCGATGTTGAGCTTTTGATGCTTATGCTTGGCTCGGGAACCAAAAATGTTCCCGTTGACAAGCTTGCGTCCGTTGTAATGAACAAAATTGGGGAATCGAATCGTGAAAATCTTGTAAACAAACTTCTTTCAGTAAAGGGCATGGGCGAAGGGAAGGCGTTGGTAATTGCCGCCGCTTATGAATTCGGAAGACGGCGGAACCTTCACAACAACGCCCTGATTCGGGCTCCGTCGGATATAGTTCCTTTTGTGAGAAGTTATTCTATTTATCCGCAGGAACATTTTTTGTGCATAAGCCTGAACGGCGGTCACGAGATTCTTGAAATAAGGGTGGTTTCTGTCGGCACTGTGAACAAAGCGTTGGTTCATCCAAGGGAAGTGTTTTGCGAAGCCTTAAAAAACAATGCGGCAGCTGTTATAGTTGCTCATAATCATCCGTCCGGGAACTGCGAACCTTCAAGAGAAGATATTGAAACCACGGAAGTTCTTTTGAAATGCTCTAGACTTTTGGGCGTCGAACTTTTGGATCACGTGATTTTTGACAAAAATTCGTATTACAGTTTCATGGAACACGGACTTTTTTTCATGGAAAAATAGATTTTTCTTTGCCGAGCAAAATGCTATAATCGTCCGCATGAAAAGATTTAGAGACGTTTTTTTATTTTTGCTTTTTGTTTTTGTTTTTTCAGCATTTTCCTATTCTTTTCCGTCAAAAAAACGGACTTCAAAAAATATTTTCTCTGAATCAAAATCCGTCGCTCCTGAAACAGACTTTTTTACCGAATCGGAAGAGGAAGTTTCTTCGCTTTCTGCGGGCGAAGAAAATCTTTTAAAAAGCATTGCCCCTATTTTTATAGAAGCTGAACCGCCTGCAAGGGATTTTTTATTACCGTACGAGCCTGAAATTCACGAAATGTATGAGTCCGTGGAAATTGCAAGCCTTGCCGTAAAAACGAATGTTCCGAACGCAAGAATTTTTATCGATGGAGTTTACGCAGGTACATCTCCCGTATTTGTAAAATGGATTGAGGTGGGGCCGCACAAAATCTCTGCATACGCATCGGGCTACGAGCCTGAGATTCAGGTTTTTCATGTTGCTTCCGGAAAGTCGAACTCGTGCTACCTTGACATGGAGCGCATGAAAGGAATTCTTATAATCCGCTCCGAACCGGGAGACTGCGAATACTATTGCGACGGCGTTCACCTTTCTTCGGACATGAACATAGTCGAAGAGGGCTTTCATGTTGTAAAAATCAGAAAATTCGGCTACAAGGATTTTACCGCAAGGATTTTTGTTCCGTCGTTCCGCATAAAAAGAATATTCGTGAGTCTTGAAGAATCTCCGTTTGAAATTACGATTTTAAGGGCGAGCCGGGGAACGTTCAATCCTTCGTATTCGGGCAGTCTTGGCGAATGCGAGATTGCCGCTTATGTTACAAGCAAAGGTTCCGGCGAAGTTCTGATTTCCGATTCGGAGAACAATGTTGTGTTCAAACAGGGATTTCCGACGTTCCGAACGTGGAAACAGGCGTTTTTATGGGACGGCTCCGACGAGTATGGGCAAAAACTTCCCGAAGGCTCGTATGTCGTAACTTTCAATGCGGAAGGAAAATCGCTTTCGACAAGGATTCGCTTGGATTATTCGGTAAAATATCCGCTTTACGATTTTACGCCCGGCGGACTGGGCTTCGGAACCGTTCCCGCCGCTCTTTCCGTTCCTGCGTCATCTGTATATATCGGAATGTCCATTGACCCTGCAATTAAGAAAGACGGAAGCCTTGAATCTTTCCCTTTGGGATTCTATTTGGATTATGCTCCGATAAAAGGATTGTCTTTTGATATTGGTACGAAGTTTTATTTGGACAAAGGAACATACTTTTACGAAGGCGGCGACGGCAGAAAAAGGCAAGGAACTTATGCCATGGTAGATTTTTCAATGAAATACGCAGGTACTGTCGCAAAAACACCTTCTATGTCTCTGAACATGGGGCTTTCATTGGGCTACGGATATTCAAACTTGTCGTCGTTTTCTCCATATGGAATTGCGTACGGGCGAGGCTTGAACAGCGCTTTTTTGCTTGGACTTGATTTTTCAAAAATATTTTCGGGATTCACGACTCAGATTTTTTTGGACGGACGGGAAGGAGGCGCTTTTGCGGATGAAATTATCTGGAAGAATGCGCTTGCACTTTCTGCAAGCCCGATAGGAAATCTTTCGCTAAACGCATGGGCTGCCATCCATAGTCTTATGGGAAAAGAAAATTCGCCTTTTCGTGGATTTGAGACCGGCGTTACGCTTTCGATGATGGTGCCGTACACTTCGCTTTATCTTACCGGCGGATACCTTATGTATCTTTATTCCGGCGGCGAGATGTACAATACCCTTACTTTTGGCGTTAAATATATTTTTAATTGATACCGTTTTTTTGCATTCCGTATTATAATCTATAGATATGATTACCAGAAAAACTAAAATCGTCTGTTCTATAGGACCGGCGTGTAACAATGATGAGACAATTAAAAGGATGATTGAGGAGGGCATGAACATCGCCCGCTTCAACTTTTCACATGGGACTTATGAATCCCACAGGGACGGAATGAACCGAGTACGAAGAATCTCGGATCAGATGAACGCCAATGTAGGAATCCTGCTTGACACAAAAGGTCCTGAAATACGCACAGGACTTGTGGAAAACGACGGAAAGATAACAATCGAAACCGGAGACAAGGTTGAGCTTGTTACGGATGATTCTTTCTGCACTCAGAAAACAGAAAAATCAATCTGTCATCTTTCGCTTTCGTGGAAAGAAGCCACTGAAAAACTTTTCCAAGGCGTAAAAGTTCTTATTGCTGACGGTCTTATCGAACTTATAGTCGATGAAGTTCTTGGCGACAAGATTTTATGCACCGCATTGAACAAGGGTTCTATAGGAAGCCGGAAAAATGTGAATCTCATAGGAGTCCACGCGGGGCTTCCGATAATGTCCGACAAAGACAAGGAAGACTTGAAGTTCGGTGCGGAAATGGATGTGGATTTTATTGCCGCAAGTTTTGTGAGTTTCCCTGAAGAAATCGTAGAGATAAAAACTTTCTTGAAAGAAATTGGACTTAACGCAAGGGTTATCGCAAAAATCGAAAACGAAGAAGGATTCAACAACATAAAACAAATCGTAAAAGAGGCGGACGGTGTGATGGTCGCAAGGGGAGACCTTGGCGTTCAGCTTCCGACTGAGAGAATTCCGCTTGCTCAAAAGACCATGATTAAGGCTTGCAGAGAGGCAGGAAAACCGGTCATAACCGCCACGCAAATGCTTGACTCCATGATTGTTAACCCACGGCCTACCAGGGCGGAACTTACGGATGTTTCAAACGCCGTTTTTGACGGAACGGATGCCGTTATGCTTAGCGGCGAAACTGCCGGCGGAAAATATCCTGTTGAATCGGTAAAAACAATGGCTCTTATCACAAGCACCACTGAAAATTCCGAAGAATACCGAAGCAGAATGAAACTTGAGGATGTTTCGCACGGGCCTGCAACGGAAATCGGTCATATGGTTGCGCACAGCGCATACATTCTTTCAAGAAATCTTAGTGCAAAGGCGATAATCGTTCCTACTTTGCACGGCAACACCGCAAGAATGATAGGCGCATACCGTCCTGAGCAGATAGTAATAGCGGTTACGCCCGAACAGAAAGTCTGCCGACAGCTCATGCTTCAGTGGGGAATCTCGCCGGTGCTTTGCAAACTCGCCGACGACTCTGAAACTATGATTCAGAATGCTGTAAAACTTGCTTTGGATAGCGGTGCGGTTCAGCTTTCCGACAAAGTTGTGATGTGCGCGGGTATTCCAATCTCAAGTCCGCTGATGGTAAATGCAATAAAGGTCATTCTTGTCGGAAACGTTATCGCAAGAGGAACTGTGTTCGGAACTTTCTCCGAAGAAAAGATTCGTGCCGCGGGGCGTGTAATCCACGAGGAAGATATGCTTGAGCTCAGCAATAAAATTCATATCCACAGGAACATGATTCTTGTCTGCTGGCGAATAACGGAAGCGTTGATTCCTGCATTGCGGGCTGTTGACGGCGTTGTTTCCGAATCGGGAAGCGATATTCCCGCCGAGGAGCTTAAACTCATAAACGATTCTATCGTATGGGTTCAAAATGTTCCGAATGCCAGAAAAATCCTTGAAAACGATCTTTCGGTTACTATCGACGGAGAACAGGGCGTAATCTACGAGGGAATCATTTAGGAAATCCACCGATGAAGATGACTCTCTTGGGGACGGGAACAAGTCATGGCATTCCGTGCATTGCCTGCGATTGCGCGGTATGCCGTTCCAAGGACAGGCATGATAAAAGGATGCGGTGCAGTGCTTTTGTCGTGAACAAAAATACCGACGGTACCGAAAGCAATATTCTTATAGATTGCGGGCCGGAGTTCAGGATTCAGGCGATAAAGCACAGTATAAAAAAAGTCGATGCGCTGCTCCTTACGCATAGCCATGCGGATCATCTTCACGGTTTGGACGACATAAGGGTGTTCAGCCACACGGTTTCTTCAGACCATCGGGAAGGAAGCGACATAGGTGCGGAAACAAAAGGCTCGGGAATGGCGATATACGGAAATTCCTGTACGCTTGAAGATGTGAAAAGCCGATTTTCCTACGTGTTCAAGGAAACCCAAGTTGGCGGCGGAAAACCGAAAATTCGTCTTGAACGTTCAAAGATTCTGGACGTTTTTTCGCCGCCGGAATTCGGCGACATGAAAGTAACTCCGATTCCGATGCTCCACGGAACGGTGAAGACTACGGGGTGGCTGTTTTCCGTGTCGGGAAAAGACAAAAAAAAACATTCAATTGCATATCTTACCGATTGCAGCAAAATAAAGGAACGAAGCATAAAAAAGATTCTTATGAATTCCGGGAATCTTGACCATCTTGTTATCGATGGACTTAGAAAAGAACCCCACGAAACGCATTTTTCGTTTTTGCAGGCGATGGCTGCGGCTGAAAAACTTTCTCCGACGCATACGTGGTTCATACACATCTGCCATTTGAACTCCCATGTGCAAATTCAGGAATATATCGATTTGCATTTGAAGGAATTTCCCGTTCTGGAAAAAATTGTGAAATCCGGCGGTTCCGTTGCGCCGGCTTTCGACGGTCTTACTATAAAGACTTTGTAAACACAATAAAAAAGACCGCTCCAAAATGAAGCGGTCTTTCAGTTTCCAATTCAAAAGCCCAAATTAATTGTTTTCCTGATTTTCCTTTGGAACTCGGACTTTCTTTGTAATCCAGTCGCTTCTGTAGCAACGTGTGCAAATCTTTATCCTTCTTACAGTTCCGTTTCCAAGGTCGGCTCTGACCGAAATCAAATTCGGTCTCCAAGTGCGATGCGTATGATTGAGGGACTTGCTCACCTTATTTCCGTGCATTACGCCTTTACCGCAAATATCACAAGATCTAGACATATTATACCTACCTAAAACAATTTACAGAAAATAGTTTGGTAAATATAGCGGATTCATTATTTTATGTCAATATTTTAAAGCGAGGATTTGATTAAACCGATTTTGAAAGGCGGTGAAAATATTTGTTTGCCAAATGTTTGTTTTTTGTAACCCCTGACGAAAAACAAGCGAGAGTATAAAAATAAGTCTAAAAATCAGGAAGATTTTTTATGTGCGGAGATTCGTAAATCCATAGAAAACGGCATTTTTAATTCGCTTGTTGGATTAGTTATGCCGCTATCTCTAAAATGTTTTTCCCGCGGTGTGATTTTTTTAAAGCGTTGTAATTTTTATTTGCCGGAATACCGCAGCTGAAAAAAATTACAACTTTGCACCTCAAATATCTCTGATTTACGTTCGCATTTTTACGCTCGAATGCAACAGTTTTCAAGAATTGGCAATCCCTCATCTGCTGCATTTTACGGAACATTTAAAACCTTCCTCCTAAAAAATTATATTTTTATAACGCACATGACCGGAAGATGGTCGGAAAATCCTTGACCGCTAAAGATTTCGTATCGCTTGGGAATACCTTCTTCGCTAGCCCATTCACCAAGTTGGGGCGCAAATTGCAGCAAGCAGATATTTTCGGGAACAAAAAAATGATCTATCCGCTCGAATCTTTCCCTGAAATAGTACGAACCCGGGAAAACAAAATTTCCGTCCTCTTTTATCCATGGATTTTTTAGCCTAACGCCATCTCCCCTTGAAAAATCGTCGGCATTTGAATCGGACTTAAAAGCGATTTCACCTTTCTTCCGTAAAATTATGTCGTTTCCGTCCCGAAAAAATTCTTCTATGTCTCGATTGAAGTCTCCGCAGGCTATGATTTTTTCGTTTTGAGAAAGGCTTTCTTCAAAAAGATTTGAAAGCAAAGCTTCCTGCCAGTTGCGCCATGTCTCGGATTCCTGCGCACCTCCAGACTTTGATTTCCAGTGGTTCACAAGAATTGTAAGACTTTCGTCCCCGGTCTGAACTATGGTTTTCATGATTGGGCGCATGGCAGGCTGCCTTGATTTTTCCGTTTTTATGTCAAGGTTATGAACGGTAACGCTAAGTATCGGAAGCCTTGAAATCACCGCACAGCCTATTGAATCTCCCGGATTTTTGCAAAATGTTGCGTAGTTCCAGCCTTTTGCCTGATTCCAGCTGCAATCTTGCAGACGGTTTGAAATGTCCACTAAAACCGCCTGATTTTCTATTTCCTCAAGGACGTAGATATCAGCCTTCATTTTTTTTATTGCGGCGCAAAGCCGTTCCAGCCGTACTTCGTATGCCGTTTTGTTCCATTTTTGGTTCTTTTTGAACTCCTTGTATTCAGGGCCTTCCGTTGTTGCGTCAAAAAAGCATTGCGCATTCCAATTTACAATGCAGACGTTTTTTTGCGGAGCGGACAAAGCCGAGCAACCTGCAAAAACCAGCAGAAAACAAACTATAAGAAAAGAAAACGAAAACCTTATCGATTTTTTCATGCGTTCCTCCGATGAAAATGATTTTTCTTCACTTCATATATGGTGAAAAAACTTGAAAAACGGAAATAAAGGTTTTAAATAAAACGGATATTTTTGCGGCAGGGATTGTAAGGGAAAAGTGGGCAAAACTTAGCTCACTTGAGTTCCGAAACGTAGAGAAAGACAAACGTAAACCGGTGAACTACATAAAGAAAACTCACACTGAACTTCAAAATGTATTTTTTACAAAGAGCGTCGTTGATTAATTTCTAAACGTTGAATTTGAAAAAAAGGACATCGCCGTCTTGGACAAGGTATTCTTTTCCTTCCTGACGGTATTTTCCGGCTTCTTTGATTTTCGCCTCGGAACCGTATTGCCTCAGTTCGTCAATAGAATACGCTTCCGCTTTGATGAAACCTTTTTCAAAATCCGTGTGGATTACGCCGGCGGCTTCGGGAGCTTTGTAGCCTTTTTTGATTGTCCAAGCCCGACATTCATCCTTCCCTGCGGTGAAAAATGTGCGCAAACCCATTAGGTGATATGCCTTTCGTGCAAGCGTAGTAAGTCCGCTTTCGCTAAGACCTACGGCATCCATGAAATCTTTTCGTTCCGACGGATCTGTGATTTCGGAAAGGTCCGCTTCGAATTTTCCGGATATTACCACGACTTCGGCATTTTCCGCTTCGGCGATTTTTTTTACGACTTCCACGTAATCGTTCGTGCCTTTTTGTATGGAATCCTCGTCGATATTTGCGACGTACAGCGTAGGTTTCATCGTAAGAAGGAACATATCTTTTACGGCAAGTTTTTCGTCATCGGTAAGATTTGCCGTGCGCGCACATTTCCCGTCCTGCAAAAGAGGCTTTATCTTTGCGACCGCACTGTTCCATGGAGCAAGCTGTTTTTCCGCCTCTTTTCCCAACGCCCGGACTGTCTTTATGTTTTTTTCTTCCCGTTTCGAAATTGTCTGCAAATCCGCCTGCGCAAGTTCGTAATTGATTGTAAGAATATCGCTTTCCGGATCAATCGCCGCCTCCGTGTTCGCATCTTCACGGACGTGCATTATGTCAGGATTTTCAAAACAACGTACCACGTGAGCTATGCAGGCAGTTTCCCGTATATTTGCAAGAAACTGATTTCCAAGTCCTTCGCCTTTGCTTGCGCCTTTTATAAGCCCTGCGATGTCCACGAATTTTACGGTCGCCGGAGTGATTTTTTTAGGTTCGTTCACTTTCGCAAGAAAATCAAGCCTTTCGTCGGGAAGAGGCACAATTCCGATATTCGGGTCAATCGTGCAGAACGGAAAATTTTCCGCCGCAGCCGGAGCTGAAGTCAACGCTGAAAAAATTGTCGATTTACCTACATTCGGTAATCCGACTATACCGCAATCTAAAGACATGGCGATTCCTCGAAAAAGGATTTTGGGATTTTAGCTTTTTAAATGCACTAAACTTATCGAAGAAGACGAAAAATCGTCCTTTCGTATTAAAAATCCTAGTGGAATTATAGTTTTTTTGCGGTCTTGGTGCAACGCCCATGTGGAAAAGCGGTTGCATAATTAAAACCCCGTTCACCGCTTCAAAATCCCGTTTTTCTACAAAAACCAAAGTAAGACTTTACGCTCTGCCATGTGTCGGAAAATTCCTCTCGCCCGAATGAACAGTTTCCGACACAATTATAAATCAAAAATCCATAGCCTACCTGCAATGCGCCCGCCTTGCCATCCATAATATCCAAATATCGACATTTTATTCTTTTGCCTGTAAAATGCTCTCATACTGTGCATATTTTGCCGTGCAGAAAAATGCACACAAGGTCAGGTATACTGTTAAGCACAGAAACTTTTGTTGGGCGTTTTTTAATCTGATATCTTTTTAAGAGGAGCGTTGCGTTTTATGAAAAAAGCATTGATTTCCGTCATTCCGGCATTATTGCTTGCATCCTGTTCATTTTTGAATCAACCTGTAGGAGAATATTTCAGCTATTGGGGTTCGGAGGCATTTGTAACTACTTCCATTGTGAATGTTCCGAATCAAAACGATATCGAAGGCATTATAAGTATTGCTTCCGATAAAAATGCCGAAGTCATACTGAATGTTGCTAATCCCAAGAATTTCAACCTTGTTATGCCGTCCGTCGGCAACACAGAGATGATTCAATTCAATGACTTTGACCCGCAGCCGGTTTTCGGTGTGGATTATATGATTGAGAAACTTTCCTCTAAGGAATTAAAACTCACCTACACCGCACAATTTCTTAAAAAGCATGAATGGGGGCAAAAGGACTTGGGGGCGACACTTACGCTGGTTGCGGACGACAGCAGAAAATTCAAAAAGCCCTACACTTTCAAAATCAAGTCGAATACAAAACCGCCGCAGCCGTCCGTTATTCTTGCCCAAACAAATGAAAGCACTCCCCATTATGTTTTATGTTTGACTGTTCCCGATATGGACGCACAGGTCAACGGCAAAAAACTCCACAAGGATATTGCAGAAATCGTAATCAACGAATCTTCATACGAGCTTAAAATAAACGATTCAGGTTTGGACTTTGTAAAACCGATGTACGAAAGTTTTATAACACGGACAGAAGTAATACAACTTACAACTCACGGTGCGGAAGCCGTACCTACAGGAAATTGGACTTTGTTCTACAAGACCGACAGACAAGTCGGCAGTGCATATAAAGAGTACACAGTTACACTAAAAGACCAAAAGGGACTTTCTTCCGAAAAACTTGAAACAGGAACTACTATAAATAAACCTGCGGAAGAAACCGTTATGCTAAACGCAGGCACTCAAGAATCGGGAAGCGGCACTAACGCTCTTCCATTCATCATACAGGCAGCCGGCACAAAGCCTGAAGCGCAGCTTATAATATCATGTACTTCAAGCGGCACAACCGTTCACTGCACTGTAACGGACGTAAACACGGGAATTTCAAACGAATACAACGGAAACCCTGCGAACGTTCCGCTCAGCTTAAACGGTAAAAACGAAAAACTCTACGAAGTAAAATACAACACAAAAGGCGACGGCTATAATCCCACAACGCTCAAAACCAAGTATTACAAAATCTTAAAACTGCACACAGTAACGTTCAATGCGAACGGCGGAAAATTTGCCGACGATTCAACTGCAAAAACCGAAACCGTCCTGCACGGACGCACGGTTACAGCTCCTTCGGCATCGCCGACACGGGTCGGAAACGTATTCGTCGGATGGTACAAAGAAGAAGACGGTACAAACGAATGGAATTTTACGGACGACACGATTAGAAGCAATACCATAATTTACGCAAAGTGGTCCGACAAAGCGGTAGAAATCAAGTCGGACGAAGACGGGGCATGGAAAAAACTCAAAGAAGAAGCCGCAAAGACAAACGGAGTAAGCGTCATCGTTATAGACGGCGAAATAAAAGCGACGACAGACAGCGGCAACAGCGGTGAAATTACGATTGGAAGAAATCTTACGATACAGGGAAAGACAGGAGCGGCCACAGACAAACTCGACGCAAACGGTCAAAACCACCGCATCTTCAAAGTAACAAGCGGCAAAACGCTTACGCTCCAAAACCTTACGCTCAAAGGCGGAAAGCCTGACGCTTCTAACGAAAACGGCAACGGCGGCGGCATCCTGCTACAAGGCGGCGCGCTCAATATGAAGAACTGCGACGTTAAAGGGAACGAGGCCGCGAACGCAGGCGGCGGCATCTATGCGGAAAGAGTCGGAGGAACTACGGCATCTTCCGTAACAATCTCAGGCGGTACCATAGGCGGTACGGATGCAGCTGACAAAAACAAAACGAACTATGGCAGCGGCGGCGGTATTCATATCGATATCGGCTGTTCCTTGACGATGAAGGACAATGCAAAAGTTACCGGCAACGAAAGCGCGACATCCGGCGGCGGCATTCACGCAGAAAATGACAGTACGCTTGTCATTGAGCATTGTTCCGTTACCGCAAACACGGCAAGCGGTTCCGGCGGCGGCATTCATGCAAGAGGCGCGCTCACCGTAGATAGCTGCGCCATTTCCGACAATAAGACGACCGGCGATTCGGGCGGCGGCGTGTGCGTCTCCGGCACGGCGGAAATAAAAGGCTCAACTACCATAGCGCACAATAAGGCAGACGTATCAGGCGGCGGTATTTATATGGCAAGCGGCTCTGTAACGCTCATAAACGCAACAATCGGCGGAGAGCAAGACTATGAAGGTACAGACCTCGCTAAAACAAAAGGCAACAAAGCAAAAGACGGCGGCGGTATCTATGTAGCAAGCGGTACTCTCAGCATTAAGGACAGCACCCTTTCCTTCAATAAGTCAACCAGCGGCGGCAATGGCGGCGGCGGCATTAGTGCAAGTAACGGCACTTTGAATATAAAGGGGTGTACCTTTACCCACAATGATTCAGGCAACGGCACCGGAGGCGGTATTAATGCAGACAACAGCACTCTCACCATGACCGGCTGTACCCTTACCGACAACAATGCAGGTGGCGGAGGCGGCGGCATTTTAACAAGCGGTACAAGCTCTCTTACTATGGAAACCTGCACACTTACCGACAATGCAGCAAACTTTAATGGCGGTGGCGGCGTGTATGCCAGCGGCAGCGCATTCACCATGACAGACTGCACTCTTACCGACAATGTAGCAAACAACAACGGCGGCGGAGGTGTGTATGTCGCAGAAGGCACATTCACAATGAAAGGTTCCTCACGCATCACCCCGTCAAGCGGACCGGACGAAAACGCAATGGGCAAAAACGAAGTATTTTTGAAGAACGGCAAGATGATAACCGTTCCCGCCGCATTGACCGGAACTTTACCCGTCGCACGCATTACGCCTGCCACCTACGCTTCCACCACGCAAGTGCTTACAGGCGGTGCAGTCGGCAGTGAACACGCAAAGTTCACTGTAACAACGGAATCAGGTACACCTCCGCTTGTATGGACAATAAAGAACAACGGATACCTTCAAAAGCCGCCGATAACAATAAAAGGCAGTGATTCGCTTGCGTGGAAGAAGCTCAAAGATGCGGTTGCGGCGGCTGATGACGAGGATGTCTTTACCATAATCGGCGAAATTAAGGCAACGAACGATACCGATAACTCAGGTGAGCTTGAAATCAGCAAAAACTTAACGATAAAAGGCAGAGGGGTTTCGGCGGCCCTTGACGCAAACAAAGACGGCGTGAATCACCCGTCTACAAAGCATCGCATCTTCAAAGTAACAAGCGGCAGAACGCTCACGCTCCAAGACCTGACGCTTAAAGGCGGAGAGGCAGGAATTAATGCTCCGTCTGATCCGCTTGCGTCATCAGGCGGAGCTATACGACTGAACGGCGGCTCTGCATCGCTTAGTAATGTAACCATTTCCGGCTGTAAGGCGATAACCACCGGCGGTTGTACCGGACAGGGCGGCGGCATATATGCAGAAGACGGCGGCACACTCACTCTGAACAATTCGACGATAAAGGATTGTGAGGCGACGGCTTCCGGCGGCGCAATTTGCGCAACGGGCGGGACAATCAATTTGACGGGCTGCACTATTACCGGTAATAAGGCAAATAACGGCGGCGCAATTCATATCAATAAAAACGGCGGAGGAGATGCGACGCTCATCATTTCCGGCGGAGAAATCGGAGGTAGGTGGGCAGGTGAACCAAATACAGCAAGCGGTACAAGTGGCAACGGCGGCGGCATTTATGTAGAGGGTGGCAACTGCACAGTAACGCTTAAAGACGGTGCTAAAATTACCGGCAACACGGCAGACGAAGGCGGCGGCATTTTCGCCAAAGGTGGTAGCGTTGAACTGAATTCCTGCACCATAAAGGGCAACACGGGAACGCTTGCAGGCGGCGGTATCTGTGCGCGCTCAAACGGTTCTACCCCTGCGAATGTTACCATAAACGGCGGCGTTATCGGCGGCACAAGCGTAAGAGAAGCGAACACAACCGGCTCAAGCGGCAAGGGCGGCGGAATCTTTGTAAGCGGCACGAACAGCGCGGTAACGCTTTTGGGGACGGCAAACGTAATCGGCAACACGGCGAAGTTTCACGGAGGGGGCGTCTTTGTAGATACAGGCAGCGTATTGAATATGCAAGGAAGCGCAATCGTTACTCCGTCAACAGGAAGCGATGCAAATGCTCCGCTCAAAAACGATGTCTATTTGATGGACGGCTGTAAGATAAAACTGAGTGAAACTCTATCCGGTGCCGTTCCCGTCGCACGCATTACGCCTGACACCTACAATACGACCACACAAGTGCTTACAGGCGGTGCAGTCGGTACGGAACACGGCAAGTTTACCGTAACGCCGAAAGACTTAGGCAGTGGAAATACGCAGCAATGGGAAATAAACAGTACCGGCTTCTTACAAAAGACACCCGTAGTTATAGACAGCTCGGGAGACGCATGGAAAAAACTCAAAGATGCGGTTGCTGCGGCGAATGACGACGATGTCATCATAATAGATGGCGCAATAAAGGCGACCAACGGCAGCGGCGGCAAAATAGAAATCAAAAAGAACCTGACTATACGGGGCAAAAACGGAGCGGATTCTGACATTCTGAATGCAAATCGTGGGGCTCTCAACACAAATGCCCACAGCATCTTTGATATGGACAGAGGCAAAACGCTCAAACTTGAAAATCTGACGCTTAAAGGCGGCAAAGGCATAGCAGGAGGAACACTCGGCGGAGGTGCAATTCTTATTCCTTCCGGCGGCGGCACTACAGCGGAACTTTCAGACTGCATTATCGAAGACTGTCAGGCGGAAAAAGGCGGAGCGATAGGATGCGGCAAGGGCGGCACCGTAAAGCTCACGAACACAACCATTAAAAAATGCAAAGCAAGCGGCAGCGGCTCAGACTCAGGCGGCGGTGCAATCTTTGCACAGGGCGCAACCGTCGAAATGACAGACTGCACCCTTACGGGCAACGAGGCAAAGTCGGGCGGCGCAATATACGCACAAAAGGCCGGCGCTCCGTCGAACACCCCCTCCACCGTAACCATCAGCGGAGGCACCATCGGCGGTACGGAAGAGGCTGACGCAAACAAAGCGACCGGAAACGGCACCGGCTCAGACGGCGGCGGAGGCATCTATGTCGGCGAAACCTGCACCTTGACTATGCAGAACAATGCACAGATTATCGGCAACACGGCAAGGTTCAACGGTGCCGGCATTTACACAAAAGGTACTCTCACCATCAAAAGCTGCACCATTACCGACAATAAAACTATAGGTGCTGACGACGACACCGGCGGCGGCGGAGTGTATGTAGAAAGCGGCTCTGTCGAAATAAAAGATACAACCAAAATATACCACAATTATACCGGCGGATCAGGCGGCGGTATCTATGTAAAAAGCGGCACTGTAACGCTTGAAAACGCAACAATCGGCGGCGAGCAATTCTACGACGGTAACGACTCCGGTAAAACAAAAGGAAACAACGCGCAATACTGCGGCGGCATTCATGTAAAAAACGGCACTATAACCATGAAAAACTGCACGCTTAGCAGCAATACCGGAAGAGACGCAGGCGGCATTCAGGCTGACAACGGTAATCTCACCGTGAAAGGCTGCACCCTTACCAATAATAAAGCTGGTTGCGGCGGAGGAATTTATGTAACAGGCGGCACTTTCACCATGGAAAACTGCACCCTTACCGGCAATCAAGGCGACGGCGGTGTGTATGTCGAAGGAGGCACGTTTAAAATGAAAGGTTCCTCACGCATTACCCCGTCAACGGGAGGAGATGCAAACATAGCCGGCAAAAACGACGTGTATTTGAAAGACGGCGCCAAGATAACCGTTGACAGCGTTTTGACCGGTACAGCCCCCGTCGCCCGCATTACCGTACCGGACGACAAATACCTGACGAGTACGCAAGTGCTTGCAGCCGCTTCGGGCGTAACCCTTGAGAACGAGACATATAAGTTTGCCGTAACGCCGCAAACCTCTCCCGCACCACAGGAGTGGACGGTCGGCGGAAACGGCTGTCTCAAACAGGGCAGATATACGGAAGTACCGCATGGTCAGTTGGAAGCCTACCTTGCCAATGCTTCGGAAAACGAAGTGAATTATATCGAAGTAACCGGTATATCCCCGGCGGACTTAACGGGTTCATACGGGTCACCCCCGGATCCCGGAGCACTCGGACAAAAGATAAAAGCTGCCGACCCTAAAAAAGTTGCGCTTAAACTGCCCGACGGTCTTTCCGTTACCGATATGAGCGCTTGTTTTTCTCAGTGTAAAAACCTTGTTTCTTTGGAAAATTTTCCTTCCGGCGTTACGGATATGCGAGCTTGTTTTTACGACTGTAAAGGTTTAACTACAGTTCCCGATATTCCTTCAGGTGTTACGGATATGGAGTTATGTTTTTACAACTGTAAAAATTTAGTTACAGCTCCCGATATTCCTGCAGGGGTTTTTGCTATAAGTAAATGTTTTCAAAACTGTAAAAAATTACAAAGCGTAAAAATGCATTGCCCTTATAACAGCGGCATCGGCAATTTTAACGGCGCTTTTAGCGGCTGTACATCCTTGCCGGACGGGGGAATAAAAGTGCCTTCAGGTCAGTTTGAAACCTATAAGGCTAATGCGGGCACTATGGGAACAACGCCGGATAAGTTTGTAGGGTTTTAGTAATTGTTTGAAAATCGGACATCCGTGTGCCGTCCAAGAATGAACTTCCGTGTACATTTTTGGACGGCGAGTTTGTTTGAAAACAGAACCTCGTGTTCCGTTTTCAACTTGAGTCTGCCTTGCGGCAAACTCGCTTATATGCAGATTTAGGCTCGCATATTTGAAAATGAGCTAATACTGCCCTGATTGCGGCTACCCGCTCCCTACAAATAAAGGGAATGCTTCCCTCCGCCCTGCTCGAACCTCTCGTATCGCTCGGAACGAGCCTTTCGCATCGCCCGGAACGAACCTCTCGCATCGCTCGGAACGAACCTCTCGCATCGCTCGGAACGAACCTTTCGTATCGCTCGGCTCGAACCTTTCGTATCGCTCGGAACGAACCTCTCGCATAACTCGGAACGAACCTCTCGCATCGCTCGGAACGAGCCTCTCGCATAACTCGGAACGAACCTCTCGCATCGCTCGGAACGAACCTTTCGCATCGCTCGGAACGAACCTTTCGCATCGCTCGGAACGAACCTTTCGCATCGC
>CALHVG010000078.1 GCA_938039145.1 uncultured Treponema sp. | reverse complement strand
GGTAACAATAGTGTAGTTTTGCAACTTGGTCAACTCCTATTCTGATATGCAAGTGATATGCTAATTATATACTCAAAAGCGTTGTAGGCAAGGAGTTTTTTACTGTTTTTATAAAATAATTGCACTTTATTGTGAATAGTGCGGTGTGCAGGTGGTGTATGCGGGGGTAAAGGGAAGCAAAAAGGGGCTCTCCTGCGTTTATTGCGGACAGCCCCTTTGTTCGGCACTTAACAATGATGAACTTGCGTGCGCTACTTTTTAAGTATTACAAAGTCCTTTGCAGATACCTTTGTAGGTAGGCTTGTATTTTCAACAACAGCACCGCTTGCAACCTCTACAAGCTTTGTATAGCCTTCAGTATCGATTTCAACATCCGAACCGCTTGCATTAAAGTACACGCAATAGTCGCCCGTTTGGTACTTGGTAACACCTTTAGAAAGCCTTACAGCCTTTGCTAAGGGGTTACCGCCGAATGTCTTTGTATCCGACTGACGGAGTGCAATCAAGCCTTTGTATGTGTTGTACACATCGTTGTAGGTTGCCTTAAAGTTAAGGTCTATTCCGTTCGATGTGATTGAAGTCTTGTAGCTGTTTTCGTCGCCGTGCTTTGTTCTAAGGAACTCCTGTCCGCCGTTCATGAATGCCATTCCCTGCGCAAGGAATACATAAGATGCGGCAAGTTTATCCCAAGCCTTTATGACTTGCAGTCCGTCCGAACCGATTATCGGCGTACTGAACAAATCGCCTGTTGTAGTATCCTTTTCGGGCTTGTCATAAAGCAGCTGCCACCTTGAGATTGCAAGTTTATCGAACAGGGTATAGTTATCATGGCATTCAACATAATTGATTCTAAGACCGAGGATGCCTGTTTCGTTGCGCTTGTTATTGCCGCTCTTACCTGTAAGTCCTGCAATGATTCCGCCGTCGCTGTTGGCATCCTGAACGTGACCGCGCCTGAACCCGCCGAACTCTCCGCCCTTTATAGCGTTTCTGAAGTCGTCGTCAAAGGCTCCTGCACCGTATCCCTTTGAAGAAGAAACAGCCTGTGAAGCTCCGTTTACAACCGGCGAGGAGCCGCCCGTCCACGGTTCACCGTAAACAAGCACGTTCGGGTCTATCTCGTACAATGCGTCGTAGATTTCAGCCATGGTCTCTTTAGAAAGGCAGCCCATAAGGTCAAAGCGGAAGCCGTTAAAGTGGTAGTCAAGCATCCAGTGCCTTAAGGATGCGATGATGTACTTCTTTACCATCGGGGCTTCCGAGTCGATTTCGTTTCCGCAGCCTGTGCCGTTGGCATATGCACCGTCGGAAGTGAATCTGTAGAAATACGAAGGCACTGTGGAATCGTACAAAGAATAGTCTTTTGTTCCGGCAGTGTGGTTGTATACAACGTCCATGTTCACTGCGATTCCCGCCTCGTGGAACTTTGCAATCAATTCCCTAAGCTCGCAAACGGCAGCCGTTCCGAAGTCGGGAGCAGTTGCCGTAACATAGCGTCCTTCGGGCACATTGTAGTGATAGGGGTTGTAGCCCCAGTTGTACGCCGTATCGTCATTTGTTTCTGCAAAGTCAAATACAGGAAGCAGCTGAACGTGGGTAACGCCAAGCTCTTTTACGTGGTTGATTACGCTGTCAGCGCCTGTAGCATTCGAGATTGTTTTGTACTTTCCTACGTTGGAAGTCAAGTCTTTAGTAACCGCATACGACCAGTCCGTAATGTGCATTTCATACACAACCGCATCGGAGTAAGACTTGCTTTCCGTTCCGGTCTTTCCGAAGGGGTTGTAGTATTCATCTCTTGATCCGTAACCCGTATCCGTTGTTGAAGAAGGAATTGCAGAAGGCTCGGTGTTTATATCTACAAGCCGCGATGCTATTGAGTTAGCGGAGCAAGCCTTTCCCCAAATGTCGGAAACGTAATATTTGTCGGCACCGTTTTCGATGATGTATTTATAATACTTGTATCCGGAAACATCATCGACAATGCATGACCAAACGCCTGTTGCAGGGTCTTTTACCATTGAGATCTCAGAGTCGGGGGTTCCTTTAAGTTCCGTATCCTTTAAGCTTCCTGAAGTTTTACCGTTTTTGAAAGTTCCTACTTTTGCAACATCCGAATAAAGAAGAAGCATTACGCTTTTTGCACCGGGTGCCCAAGTTTTGAATCCCGCTCTGGTTCCTAAAAGGGTAAGTCCCAAATCGGTTCCTTTGTAGGCGGGCGAATCCTTTAGAACTCCCAGGCTGTCTATAGGAACTCCGTCATTAGGCGCAAACGAAGGATGGCTTACAAAATAAGTCTTTCCGTTAGACAAAGAATCCGCAGTTTTAAGAAGAACGACTTTTGCGTTGTTCTTAAGTCTGTTGTTCTGCGCTTCATAGTTTACCGCATCTGAAACTGTAACAGGGACTTTGTTTTCGTCAGTAATTACAAATCCGCTGTTGCCGCCTTCCGCATTAAGACCGTAAGTTACTGAAAGCGAAACCTTTACCGAATTCTTACTCTCAGAAACGCCCGACAATATCATCGGCGCATAAGAATCTTTTACGGCATACACATTGTTATCACCGCTTATTACCATAAAGTGCCTTACACCGGAAGTCAGCAGAAGTTTCTGGTCAATGCCGGGGTCTTTCTTCCAGCCGTCAGCCCTTATAATAAGCCCCAAATCTGAATTTCCGCTTATAGCAGACTGAACAACACTCGGTGTAAGCGTTGAAAGATTCCAATATGCAATATTGTTTTCTACGGTTGCCATTCCCTTTGTTGCAATGTAATCTGCATCCGTTCCCTGTCCGCCGGGCATCTTCCAAAGCCAGCATCCCCAGCCTGAATAGGCTTTATCGGGGCGAGCATAAAACAAAATGACATCGTTATTGCCCGGGTCAAGCCGTTTTGCAATCTCGGAAGCGGCTACCAAGTTGCCGTTCACCGCACCGATTGTTCCGGGCTCAACATCAGGCTTTTGTTTATTGTCGACGCAACCCGTCGCAAAACCAAACGCTAAAAGCATTGCAAGCAAAGCAAGCGGTTTTATTCTTTTCATTTTTCCTCCAAAAGCCAGGCACTCTTCGCCGTCCTTCAAATTTGCACACATTATAACAGAAAGCATAAAAAAAGGAATTTAAAAAGATTTTGCAGACGAAAAAGGAGAGTGCAAAACAGCAGACGGAAAAAGTAAAGCTTGCAACAACGGAAGAAGGTTTACCGGTTTTCGGAAAGTTGAATAATTACCGGATGCCAAGTGCTTTTAGATATTATTTAATAAAGATTGACAATAGCCCGATAATAAGTGTATGTTATATTCGTCGCAGTACCTTACGCACTTGTAAGGTATTGAATATTTTCCACAAGCGGTTTGTTTTCCAAAATCTGTTTTGAAGAAAGCAGATAGATTTTCTAACAGTTATATAAAAATCAAAGATTGACCGGAGTTATATATGGCAGAAAGAACAATGGACAAAGACACAATGATGAAGGAAATTAAGAATCTTGGGATTCTGAATATCTATCCGTCAGGTTATCTTTCAAAAGAAATTGTATCCGATGCAATTAATGCAGTAAAATCCGTTAACCTTGATTTTGATAAAATTGCAGAGGAAATGGAAGCTGATTTAGGAGAATAGATTGGCATCATCAGGCTCTCCTATCGAACATAGTACAGATTGGGCATTTAATTTGTTCCGTCCTATCTTAAAAGATTTGCATTTACAATCCTTTGAAAATAAAACTTATCTCAGAACATCACTAAAAAAATATGGTCTTATAAAATATAATATGTCAAGATGTGTTATTGTTCCCGTACGATATAAGTTTACTGACAAAAATGATAAACTCATGTGTTGTAACTAATTTTCGTTT
>CALHVG010000077.1 GCA_938039145.1 uncultured Treponema sp. | reverse complement strand
CTTTTATAGGTAGGAGGCGGACATTTTTAGGCTTTGTTCAGTTTTTTATTCTTCGTATGTCCGCCCCACAAATCGGACGTTTCGTCCGATTTGTGATAGAGGAGGTGTTCACTTCTTTGAGGGGGACATGGTTAGATGTCGTTCAGTTTTTTATTTCTTGGATGTCCGCCCCACAAATCGGACGTTTCGTCCGATTTGTGATAGGGGAGGTGTTCATTTCTTTGAGGGGGACATGGTTAGATGTCGTTCAGTTTTTATTTCTTGGATGTTTGCCCCATTAATCGGTCGAAACGTTCAATTCGTGATATAGGGAAAATGTCAGTTTGTTTTACTAATTTTTGGTAATTGTTCTTGCTTGATAAAGCCTTTCTGCTCCACGGTTTAGGGCGATTGCTTCGGCATGAAGAACGGCTTCAACTTAGAACATAATGGTTCGTCTGAGAAAGTATTGTTGATTTTTACGGCTTCTTTATGAAAATCAGTCTATGTTGACTTTTTTTATTTGCGCTCCAAGTTTTCTAAGCCGTTCTACAAGGTTTTCGTATCCTCGTTCTATTTGGTAGACGTTACTGATTCTGCTTTCTCCGTGGGCGGTCATCGCGGCTATAACCATTGCCATTCCGGCACGCACATCGGGGGAGACAAGATGGTCTCCGTGAAGTATCGACGGTCCGACCACCAATGCCCTGTGAGGGTCGCAGAGCGTAATCTGCGCTCCCATGCCTATGAGCTTATCCACAAAGAACATTCGGGATTCGAACATCTTTTCGAAAATCAGAACGGTTCCTTCGACTTGGGTTGCGACTACGGTCATTATGCTTGTCAAATCTGGCGGAAATCCCGGCCACGGTGCATCGTCGATTTTTGGAATTTTAGTTCCGACATCTGCGTTGGTCTTCATTTCTTGAATCTGGGAGACTATTATCGAATCTTCTTTCTGCGTCCAGTTTATTCCCAGTTTTGCAAATCCGACTTTTAGAGGACGAAGATCTATGTTTTTTACTCCTTCGATGGTTATGCTTCCTTTTGTGGCAACGGCAAGCCCTATGAAAGAGCCGATTTCCATATAATCAGGTCCTATTGAAAAGTCAGCGGAGTGGAGTTTTTTTACACCATTGATTTTCAGGATATTGCTTCCGACTCCGGAAATTTTTGCTCCCATCAAGATGAGCATATTGCACAGGTCTTGAATGTGCGGTTCGCTTGCGGCATTCGTGATTGTGGTTTCCCCTTCGGCAAGCACAGCTGCCATGAGCGCATTTTCCGTGGCGGTGACGGAACATTCATCAAGGAAAATATCCGTGCCTATGAGTTTGTTTGCTGTGAATGTAAGATGATCGCTTATCTCGACTCGGACTCCCAATTGTTCGAGCGCAAAAAAATGTGTGTCAAGGCGGCGGCGACCTATCACATCTCCGCCGGGTGGAAGCATTTCAGCTTTGCCGCATCTTGCAAGCATCGAACCTGCAAACAATATCGATGCCCTGATTTTTTTTGAAAGTTCCGAAGGGATGCAGACGGGATTAATATCCTTTGCCTCGATTTTCCAGCTTCCGTGTCCGATATTTGTTGTTTTTGCTCCAAAAGATTGCAAGATGTTTAGCATGACTGCCGTATCTTCAATTTCCGGAATGTTCCTCAAAATCATGGGTTCTTCTGTGAGCAGGCAGGCGGCTATGCATGGAAGTGCCGCATTTTTATTTCCGCTGGCGGTTATTGTTCCCTTGATTGGAAAGCCGCCTTCAATCACGTATTCATGCATTTTGTTTTCCGAGTCCTTTCTCTATTTCTTTTTATTTTTGTGTCCGTTTGCGGCTATTATTTCCGCAAGAGATATAAGTACGTCGCAGGCGGCGCACATCTGGCTTAGGGATGCCCATTCGTATCTTGAATGGAAATTGTGTCCGCCCGTGAATATGTTCGGAGTGGGGATTCCCAGTTCTGTAAGCCTTGAGCCGTCAGTTCCGCCACGGATGGGGGTGTGCAATATTTCTACATCCGCTTCTTTGTATGCATTTTCGAGGTTTTGAACGACTTCCGGATTTTTTTCAAGTTCGCCCTTCATGTTTTTATACTGAGCCTTAAATTCGACATCGACCCTTGCACCGTAACTTTCAGCACTTGAAATTGCAAAATGCTTTAGTTTTTCGATTCGAGCGTTCATGCCTTCCTCGGAAAAATCCCTTAAAATAAGATTTACGATTGCTTTTTCGACAGAGCCTTGGATTCCAAGAACGGCAAAAAAGCCTTGATAGCCGTCTGTGGTTTCGGGGCGTTCTGCGGGCGGAAGACTTTGCACGAAAAGAGAGGCTGCGCAGATAGCGTTCACCATACCTTTTTTTCGGGCATCTCCTGTATGGGTGGATTTTCCGCTGAACGTTACGGTTGCTCCGTATGCGTTGAAACATTCCGATTCCAGCTCTCCGATATGACCGCCGTCAACAGTGTAGGCAAATTTGGATTTTATAAGATTCAGCGGAACATTGTCCATTCCGTGACCTGTTTCTTCATCGGGCGAAAAGATTACTTCGATAGCGCCGTGTTTTATTCCCTTGTGAGAAATCAAAAATTCCAAGGACGAAACAATTTCCGAAAGACCTGCTTTGTCGTCCGCTCCCAAAAGCGTTGTTCCGTCCGTGGTGATTATCGTGTCGTTTTGCTCTGCCGCTTTTGCAAGATATTCGTCTTCATGTATGTCAAGGCTTACTCCGCATTGAAGGTCTATTTTTGCTCCGTCGTAAGCGGGATGAATTATCGGTTTTACGTCTTTTCCTGTTACTTCTTCCACCGTGTCCATGTGCGAAAGCAGGCAGAACGGAGGAACCGATTCGAAGCCTTTTGAGGCGGGAAGAATTCCGTACACGTAGCCGAATTCCGTTACCTGAACTTCCTTTAGCCCGATGTTTTTGATTTCTTCCGCAATGCTTTTTGCAAAAGAAAGCTGGCGTTCCGTGGAAGGCTTAATTCCTTTAGCCGCATTTTCGCCGGAACTTTCCGTCCAGACTTTTACATATTTTACAAAACGATTTAAAAGTGCCGTCTGCAAATCGGGGTCATTGGAAAAATATTTCATGCAAGTAGAATATGCTATAAACGGAAAAATCTCAATCAGCGGAATTGCAGGAACGGATTTTTAGAAAAAATTGCAAAATATTTTATGAAGGCGAGGGCTGTTTTGTTTTTCAAAATCCGAATTTTTATGCGGAACGGCGGACTTTTTAGAACGAATTAATTACGGCAGCAAACCGCGTTTGAATTTGCGTTGAGATTCTGCAGAATTTTATGCATATATAAATTTTAAAAAAAACTTAAAATAGAAGCCGATTTTTTGTTCAAGTGAGAGGCGTAAAAATCGTGAGCGTAATTTTCTCCGCTTAAATTGAGCAGCTTTGAAAAACGAGAATTTCTGCACAATCGGAAATATCATTTATATTGCGTTTTTATATTTTTGTTTTAAAACATGAAAGCCGGCAAATTTTGATTTTTATAAAAACTCGCGATTCCGAATTTATAAGTTCGGATTTCATGCTGCACTTTATCTAGTTTTGGATTCGCTTTATAATCTTCTTATGACAAAGATTCAAAAATTCATGGCGGATGCAAGACGGGTTTTAAAACACGCCCGCGCGGACAATAACGGACATTTCGATTCGGAACGGGCTTCTAAAGATGCGGTTTCGTTGTTCATCCGTTCTGCATCCGTTCCCGGAGACCTTCCTTCGTCCGTTGCGGAATATTGGCAGCGAACCTATATAGAAGAATCGAGCAATTTTTCTGAAGAGCCGACTGAAAAAAATCTTGAAAGACTTTCGGGCTTTCTTTCGTTTTTAGAAAACGCGGACGAAAACGAAGATTTGCTTTCAGATTCGGATTGGCGTATGCTTGGCGAACTTGTAAATTACGAGGCGGAAGATTTGCCTATCGATGTGCTTCAGTATTTGATGGCAAAAATAGTGGAAAAAGGTGCACTCCTTTAGACGGCGGGTTTTGCTCATTATTTTATGACGGATTTTTGTTCTTCATGTAATCAATGCCCGCGGAATTGCTCAGTTCCCAGAAATCTTGGAAAAACCGGTTTCTGCGGAGAAAGCGATTCTGTTCGCATTGCTTTGGCTTGCCTTCATTTTGGTGAAGAGCCTTTAATTACCGTGCACGGCGGAAGCGGAACGATTTTTTTTACGGGCTGCACGCTCCGCTGCGCTTTTTGCCAAAATTATCAAATTTCTCAGGACGGTTTGGGGCGTGCCGTTGATTCCGACAAGTTTTCAAAAATCTGTCTTAGACTTCAGGATTCCGGTGCGGAAAATATAAATCTTGTTACCGGAAGTCATTTTGTTCCGATGCTTGCGGATTTTATTGCGAACGCACGGAACGCCGGCTGCTCGATACCTTTTTGCTGGAACAGTTCCGCCTACGAGTCCGTGGAAATGCTTGAACTTTTAAAACCTTATGTAAAGATTTGGCTTCCCGACCTGAAAACGCTGAACAGTTCCCTTTCAAAGTCGCTTTTTGCGGCGGAAGATTATCCTAAGACGGCGGCAAAAACCGTTTTGTGGATGATAAAAAACTTTTCTCCGAAAATCACGGAAAAAAAGGCGGCGTCGCATTACGTGGACGCAAATGGAAATTCCGTTGAAAAAGGTGAAAAAAAAGAAAAACTGACTCAAGGCGTAATTGTCCGTCACTTGTTTTTTCCGGGGCATTTTGAGGACACCGCAGAGGTTCTGTTCTGGCTTAAAGAAAACGCAGACGGAAAGGCGTTTGTTTCACTTATGAATCAATACACGCCCGTTCCTTTTGCGGAAGATGAAAAACGCCTTGCAAAACGGAAAAAAAATCTTTCCGTGATAGAAAACCGTCTTGTAAACGGCACGGAAGACGGCGACCTTAAGGATTTAATTGAGGTTTTGGATTTTGAATGGCTTTTTTATCAGGAATTGAGCAATGACACAAGTTGGCTTCCCGATTTTACGCGGATTCAGCCGTTTTCGAATAAACTTGCAAAACCGATTTGGCATTGCAAGTTCGGATTTATAGATTAGTTTTTTTTGCGGCAAGAGAAAATAAATTGTTTTCTGCACCAAATTTTATTTGCGTATGCCGCAATTTATTCGTCAGGATTGAAGCCGGCGGAAACGGCTATCTGTTTGCAAATTATTTTTCGTCCGTTGGAATATTTTGTCAAAAATAAATTAAAAAAAATCGGAAGAGCAAAATATATTGTCCGCTGATTTTAGATTTCCTTTTTGCAGCGGATATTTTTGCAATGCGTAAAGATTTTCCGAATCTCATTGAACAGAGTTTCCATAAAAAGTATAATCCTTTGATTTTAGGAATAAGAGGTCTATCGAAGTGAAACTGATTTATGGAATCAAGGACAAACCGAGTTTTGTAAAAATTGTTGTGTTCGCTTTTCAGCAACTTTTGGCAGTCATGGCAGCAACCATCGCCGTTCCGGCAATCGTGGGACACGGGCTTACGGCATCGGCGGCTTTGTTTGGCGCCGGAATCGGAACTGTCGTCTACCTTGTGGCAACAAAAAGTTCAAGCCCGGTATTTTTAGGAAGTTCGTTTGCGTTCATCGGTTCTATGTTCAGCGCATTTGCCGGAGCAGCCACGCTTGGGCTTGCAGAATCGGCAGGCTATTGGGGGCTTATAATCGGCGCGCTGATGGCAGGCTTTGTCTACATAGCCATTGCAATTGTGGTAAAAATCTTCGGTGTCGCTTGGATAGACAAATTGATGCCGCCTGTGATAATCGGTCCTACCGTGGCAATAATAGGCCTAAGTCTTTCGGGAAATGCCGTCGCAGATTTGATGAAATCCAACGTACTTGGCGGAAACTCGCATATCGCCTTACTGTGCGGTCTTTTTACACTTGCGATAACCATGCTCTGTTCGACATACGGAAAACGAGCGGGAAGACTGATTCCGTTCATCATAGGAATTGCGGCTGGTTATGCGCTCGCCTCTTTTTTTGCCCTGCTCGGACACATTTCGGGAAATGAATCCCTGATCGTCATAGACTACAGCGCGCTTAAACTTTTGGACTTCAAGTCAGTTTCTGGCTACGTTTCCTTGCCGAAATTCACGGTCTTGTTGGGCGGAACGGAAGGGCTGAAGGCGATTACGGGAAAATATCTTCTTACGCTATTTACGGCATATGTTCCCGTTGCGTTTGTCGTGTTCGCCGAACATCTTGCGGATCACAAGAACCTTTCTGCAATCGTCGGAGTGGATCTTCTTAAAGAGCCGGGGCTTACCCGCACGCTTTTGGGCGACGGAATCGGAACGATGGTCTCGACCGCATTCGGCGGCTGCCCCAGCACAACCTACGGAGAATCGATAGGTTGCGTCGCTATAACTCGGAATGCATCCACCGTCTCGATTTGGGGATGCGCATTCATCTGCATAATATTTTCGCTCATAAGTCCGCTGGTCGCAATCCTTGAAACGATTCCTGCCTGCGTCATGGGCGGAGTTTGCGTTGCGCTTTACGGATTTATTGCCGTTTCAGGATTCAAAATGTTCCAAAAAGTTGATTTGAACAAAAACAGGAACCTTTTTGTGGCATCGGTAATTTTCATAACAGGTGTTGGCGGAATGGTGGTCAGTTTCGGTGCGGTGGAAATCAGAACGGTTGCATGCGCATTGATTCTTGGAATTCTTACAAATCTTATGCTTGGAAAAGAAGCATCGGAAAAATCCGACAAATAGGAGAAATCTTTATGAAGGAAATACTGGCAAATCAGCTGAGCGAAAATGTTTTTGAACTCATCGGAGAAGAATGGATGCTCGTAACAGCCGAAAATCAAGGCAAAGTCAACATGATGACGGCAAGTTGGGGCGCATTGGGAGTCTTTTGGAACAAACCGACAGCCACAATATACATACGGCAAAGCCGCTACACAAAAGAATTCATAGATTCTTCGGAACGGTTTTCTCTGTGCTTTTTTGAAAGCCAATACAGAAGAATGCTGGGAATTTGCGGTACAAAATCAGGGCGGGACATCGACAAAATAAAAGAATCCGCTTTGACTCTAAAGCGCATAGATGATGTTCCGTATTTTGAGGAAGCGCGGATGATTTTTGTGTGCAAAAAGATTTTCAACCAAAAGATGGAACGCTCAGGGTTCATGGAAGAAGAGCCGTTCAATAAAAACTACACGAACGGAGATTTGCACCAGCTTTACATCGCGGAAATCGAAAAAATCTACATAAATTGACGGAAGATTTATTTAAGAAAGCTTGAAATCCAGCAAAACGCTGAATTTCGAGTTTTTCGCTGCTTTTTAGAGCTGATTTTTGTATGTGAAGATTTATGCACAAAAGCAACAGTTGAGAAAATGTAAATTCTTTCAACTGTTGCTTTTTAAGAAAGGTTTTTTATCAGCCGCAGCATTTTTGCGGCTAAAAAATACAGCGAGATTGCAGAACAAACTCACTGATTGTATGCCGTTCCTCAATTCATTCCGGAACGGCGCAAATTCGGCAATCGAGGATTGCCGAAACAACCTCGGTTGCCGAATTTTAAATAACAAGAAAAATAAGTAAATCGAAAAGTTATTTCATCTGACCGCCCGATTTTTGCGGGCAGCCTTTAGTGTTATTTTACCGGAAAAACTTTCTTGAATTCTTCAAGAAGTTCCGCAGTTTCGATTGCGGCATCAAAGTTCTGAATTTTTCCTTTTTCCGTGTAGTATTTTATGAGCGGTTCTGTCTGCTCTCGGTAAACGTCCATTCTGTGAAGAATCGACTCTTGCTTATCGTCGTCCCTTTGGATTATTTCGCCGCCGCACTTGTCGCAAACGCCTTCTTTTTTAGGCGGAAGCGTAAGAACATTGTAATTTGCACCGCACGCCTTGCAGACTCTACGAGTACTCAGCCTCTTTATTACAACTTCGTCCTTCGTCTGAAAATTTACTACAACGACATCAGGGCAAACGGATGAAAGCAAGTCCGCCTGCGGAATTGTGCGCGGGAATCCGTCCAAAATGAAGCCGTTTTTGCAGTCGTCTTTTGAAAGCCTGTCTTTTACAAGTTCGAACGTAAGGTCATCGCTCACGAGCGAACCCGAATCGATTATCGCTTTTACTTTTATTCCGAGCGGAGTCTTTTCTTTTATGTTCGCCCTGAAAATATCGCCCGTAGAAATATGCGGGATTTTGTAATCTTCTGCGACTTTTACGGCAAGAGAGCCTTTGCCTGCCCCCGGCGGTCCTAAAAAAATGAAATTCATCTATAATTCTCCTAAGATTTTGATTTCGATGATTATAACAAAGAAAAATGCATTTAGCCATCATAAAGATGCAAAAAATCACGGAACGACAAGTTTTAGTTCGGATACATTGTTTTTTGTGATTTTTCTTACTCGTTCAAGGCACAATTCGGAAATATCGGAAAACCTGCTTTTCCCCGATTTTATTGCTTCCGGTTTTTGAATCAAAATGCATTTTCGTTTTCCGCCGTCCAGCAGATTTGCGTTAAAAACCGCCTCTGCCGTAGTTCCGCTTCCGGCAAAAAAATCCATCACGGTGATGTCGTTTTTCATGTTGACAATCGAAAGAAAATGCTGAATCAAGGCGACCGGTTTGGGATTGTCAAACGAAGATTTTTCGCCTACAAGAAAATCCAGGTGTCTTTGCGCGCTTCTTGTTCCGCCTTTTTCATCGATTATGTTTTTGGGAATTATTTCCGTCCGTTCTCCGTTGAATATTTTTTTTCTAGGAACATTATCGAAATCTGGAGCTTTTCCCCAAAAAATTCTGTCTTCTTGCAAAAGTTTTTGCATTTCCTCTTTTTTTACAAGCCATTGCCGTTTCCATTTTTTCCCGGACGGCGAGACGATTTCAAAATAGTTCGGGTGCAGAGGATTTGAACGCTTTTCGGAAAAACTTATGCTTCCTGAAAACCATGCACCTCGCAAATCTCCGTCAGGATTTTCTTTTGCCCATGAAGTTTCCTCAAAATCCCTGAAAGCGGAAAGTTTCTTTTTATTTTTTGCGTAACACAGCGTAGATTCTTGCAGCGTTCTGGAAAAGGAATCCTTTTTTCCCTTGCCGTGAAGCCACATAAAATCGTTAACGAAATTTTCTTCGCCGAAAATTTTGTCGCACAAAAGTTTTAAATGATAAAGTTCCTCTTGCCCGATTGCCAAAAAAATGCAGCCGGAATCCGAAAGAAGTTTTTTTGCGGACGCAAGGCGGCGGCTCATAAAACTAAGCCAAGCGGAATGTCTGTCAGGCGGCGTGCAATCGGATTTTTTGTTCAACGGAAAGGCATCGTTATACGTGAAAGTTTTTTTTCCCGTGTTGTACGGCGGGTCGATGTACATAAAATCGATTTTGCAGGCAAAGTGATTTTCAAGAAGGCGAAGAACGGGATAATTGTCGCCTGATATAAAAGAATATTGCGAACGTTCAAGCAAGTCCTTCCATGAAAGATCGCCGCATTCAAGAAAACAATTTTTCACGAAATCGTCGTTGTCCGCCTCTTCGGGAAAATCCGTCCAGTCAAAAGAAAAACTCATGCGGAATTATAACACTTGCTTCAAATCTTCAAGATGCTCGCGCCCCAATTTCAAAATAAGGGAAACATGCACGTCGGAAAGCGAATAGATGAGCGATTTTCCGTCTCGTCGGAATTTTATGAGGCTGCTGGTTTTTAAAATCCGCAACTGATGGCTTACCGCCGATTGCGTCATGTCAAGACGCTGGGCAATTTCGTTCACTGCCATTTCTTTTTCATGAAGAATAAAAAGAATCCTGATTCTTGTGGTGTCACCAAAAATTTTGTAAAGTTCCGCAAGTTCAAGCAGCATTTTTTCATCGGGCATGATGCTTCCCGAATTTTCCATAAACACCTCATTATTAATTGAACAACTGTTCATATAATAAATTCACAAAACGCACTTGTCAATCCCAATAAAATGTATTCGGATTTGAAAAACGAAAGGTAATTTTTTAGGAAAGCGAGATTTTTTATTGTTCGCCGAGAATTAGAAGCGCAAATACGATTTTAAGAATGTTTCGGGCAAAAAATCGCTGGGATTCAACTTTTCTAAGTCTGTCCGGTAGCATCAAAGGATTTTTAGGTCCTTGCAGTCAAGATAAAAATAATCAAGCCCATCGGCGGTTTGGGACATTACAAATCTTCCGATTATTTCGATTTCTGTGCCTTCGGAAGGCAAATCTTCCGCCTCAAAAGAATAGTCATCAGCAAATTTGAATTCCAATCCTTGCTGGCAGCACGCCAAGGCATCCGAAACGATTACAGAATTAACCGGCTCCGTTTCACCGTTCGGGATAAATCGGACAAATGTTCCTCCCACTTTTATGAGCCGTCCTTCATATTCTTCGGGCATAATCAGCATATTGAAGACCTGCGCATACACCATGTTCGAGTTCATTTCGGTGAGGTCGATACCTATTTGCTCTCCCTCAAATTTTTCTTCGGTGTTGGACTTTATTTTTGAAATTCTTCGGTCGGAAGGGTCTTCATACGGATTTTTCTTTGAACACCCAAAGATGAAAAAAGATATGGCAAACATCAAGAGAACGGTTTTTTTCATAAAATTTTCTCCGGGAACAAAATGTTCAAGATGCGGAAAAAATCCGCACCTCGCAGAAAACCTTGTGCGGACAGGACTATTTTTTTAACAAGTCTGAAAGGTCTTTTGCCGTAAAGTGAAGGTATTCTGCAACTTTTGCCGCAGGCCCAGAAGTTCCAAAACGGTCTATGCAAAACAAGTCGCTTCTGCTTGTGGCATAACTTTTCCAGTCCGAACTGATTCCAGCCTCCGCACAGACGACCCTAGCCGCTCCTCCGATAAGGCTGTTCTTCACGGATTGGTCGGCTAGGTCGAATTTTGTAAAATCCATCACGGAAACAACGCGAATTTTTTTTTCAGGAGTAAGACCGGCGGCCTCGATTGCGGTGGAAACTTCCGAACCTGCTGCAAGAATCGTAATGTCGGGAACTCCGTCGCAATTAAGAGCGACGTACGCTCCGTGTTCGGAAAGTTTTTTGTTCCAGTTTTTATCGGATTTTGAAAATCCTTGAACGGTCTGCCTTGTGATTACTATACATACGGGATGGTCTTCTGATTTGCACGCAATTTTCCAAGCCTCCAAAGTTTCCTGGGCATCGGCAGGGCGCAACACCTGAACGTTCGGGATGGCTCTAAGCGAAGACAGCGTTTCAACCGGTTGGTGCGTGGGTCCGTCTTCGCCGACATAAATCGAATCGTGGGAAAAAATATATATGCCCGGAAGCTTCATCAGAGCCGCAAGCCTAAGCTGGGGTCTAAGATAGTCTGCAAAAATTAGGAATGTTGCACAGAACGGGCGCAATCCTCCGTGAAGGCACATTCCCGAAACAAAAGCGCTCATCGCAAACTCTCTGATTCCGTACTCAATCATGCGACCTTTTCGGTTTTCAGGAGCGAATATTCCGTCGCAATCTTTTAGGATGGTCTTGTTCGGACCTGCCAAATCCGCCGAGCCGCCAACGATATTTTTGTAACGCTGGCACAATGCGTTCAGCGTTTTTCCGCTTGCATCTCTGGTCGCCATTTTATCCGTGCTTGAAAATTCAGGCAGGGGAAAATCGCCCATCGCTTCGTTGTTATGAAAAGCATCCCACATTTTCCTAAGTTCCGGATTTTCGTTTGACCATGCGTCAAATTCTTTGTTCCAGTTGTCCTCGCACGAAGCCCACTGCGCTTTTTTTGAAGAAAAATATTCGTAGGCTTCAGGAACGACGAAAAATTCCTTGTCTTCGGGAATGCCAAGTGCTTTTTTTGCGGCTTTTACGTTTTCTTCGCCCAGCGGAGCGCCATGCGTGTCCGCCGAACCCTGATTCGGAGAAAATTTTCCTATAGTCGATTCCAAAATTATCAGCGTCGGTTTGTCGGAAACTTTTTTTGCCTTTTCGACAAGTTCGATAATTTCAACGGGCTTGTACATATCGCCAGTCAGAACCTGCCAGCCGTAAGCCTCGTAACGCTTTGCGATGTCCTCGTCAAAAGTAATATCCGTAGGTCCGTCGATAGAAATTTTATTCCGGTCATAAAATACAATCAGTTTCCCGAGTTTTTGAGTTCCCGCAAAAGAACTTGCCTCGGAAGAAACGCCTTCTTCAAGGCAGCCTTCGCCCACCAAAGAATAGGTGTAGTGGTCTACGATTTTGCGCTTTTCCGTATTGAAACGAGCGGCAAGCATGGTCTCCGCCATCGCCATTCCGACCGCCATTGAAACGCCTTGTCCCAATGGACCTGCCGTACATTCAACGCCGTCGGTTACGCCGTACTCAGGATGCCCGCAGCAAACAGAACCAACCTGCCTGAACGACTTTATATCGTCCATCGTAACCTTGTATCCGCTCAAATGCAGAATAGAATAAAGCAACATTGAGCCGTGTCCGGCAGACAGAACGAATCTGTCCCTATCCGCCCACTTTGAATCTGCAGGATTATGTTTTAGGATTTCTCCGTAAAGAACTGCGGCAAGTTCTGCCGCACCAAGGGGCGTTCCCGGATGCCCGGAATTCGCCTTCTGAATGGCATCCATAGAAAGACTTCTGATAGAAGTCGCAACCGCATTAATCTCGCTCTCGTTCATCGAGTTCCCCACGAATTTTGATAATTTTAGGGCGACGTACAAAAACATCGCCCATTGACTGACTAAGAAAGTTCGTTCACTGCCGCAAGGATTTCTTCTTCGGACGCACGGCGTTCCAAAACACTCCTGAATTTAGGTTTTCGGAAAAGTCCAGCCAAAGTCGATAGAATCTGCAAATGTGTCTGCGGATTTTGAGTCAGAAGAATGAACATCACGTAAACCTTAATCTCGTCGGGAGCTTTCATGTCTATAGGCTCTTTTAGGTACACCACCGAAACTCTTTGGTCATCTTCCGATGTGATGATTGAAGCCCTTGCATGAGGAAGTGCAATTCCGTTTCCTACCGCCGTGCTCATAATTTTTTCACGAGCGCACAACGCTTCGTAAACCGTAGCCTTATTGACAGCCGGAGGAAAATTCACGGAATCGGTAAATTTCTTGTAAATCTCCTCTGCGGTGCTTCCTTCCATAGAGTGATAAACTCCGCCCTTGCGAATAAGAGTTGCTATATCTGCAGCCATCATTACCTCTCCATTTTTATGATTTTTTCTAAAAAGTTTCTATCGCTTTATAATCTTAAAGCCATTCCTTGATTCTTTAGCCATGGCTTCCTTGAGTTCCTCCGCCGCACATTCAAAATCGAACCTCATAACCTCAAGCGAAAAACCGATTTCGTCCAACTCTTCTTTAAGAGGGTTGGGATCGTTCGCCAGTGCATCGATAAGGTGCATGACATGGGCATAAAGCTGGGAAAGAACGACCAAGGATTGTTGTGGATAAGCCTTCAAGTCCTTTCCTTCAATGTCAATCAAAACGACAAATTCGTTGATGATCGCATAAAGTTCCAAAGTAGCGTGGCGTATATCACCGATTACGGAATCTTCAAAACGATTATACCTAGGCGCAAGTATATCATGTAGCGATTTCAAGTGCAATAACAAGAGCTTTTTCTGCTCGTCCGAATAATATTCCTGAAACGGATACATTTTTTTCATGACTGATTCATAATCTTCGCTTTCCGTAAAAAGCATATCGAGCAAAAACGATTGGGTAAGAGTGTTTTTTGAAGGCGACATCGGAGGACACCTTGCAAACTTTGAATCCTGAATGGAATCTTCGATGAAAGCCATATTCCACATTCCGACGGCTGGAACATCTTCGCCTTTTTTCCAGATTCTGCTTTCCACACCGAACGGCTGAATCCCGATTTTTTTTGAATTCGTGAAAAATTCTTCAATAGAGCCGCAATCTTTCCGGGTAAAAATATCTCCGCCAAAAAAGAATATGTAAGCCAGCTGCTCTTCGATGGAATCCATCGGACCGATAAAATCCAAAGAGTCTAGCATATAGTTTTCAAGGTTTTCGTACCATTTTGCGCGTTCCTCGTCCCGGTCTGTGGTCTGAAAAGGATTTTCCGCGCGCTTGTCAATTTCAAGCTCGATTTTGCCCTTGTCCCAATTCAGAAGACGACACAGAATTCTGTCGCCGTAGGAAAATCCGTCTTTTATCAACGGCGCAAGCGAAATCGAAGTCAGCTCGATTTCGTTCGGAAGAGTAAAATTCAGATTTGAAAGATTCATTTTTCCGTGATTTACCGGATCTTCGGCTATATAACGAACGGAAAATTCTTCGCCGTAAAGATAAAAAAAATCCAGCGCAAGTTCGCTTGGGAAAGCGGCGACTTTTTGGGAAAGTTTTTTCCCTTTGTAAAAAAACTTCAGTTCGCAACTAAGGATATCGGAATCAACAAACGGAATGCACCTTCCGCCCGGAACAAAAACTTTTTTGTCAAATTCATTGCGGGTCGGCTTAAAACTAAAATATTTTCCGGTGAAAAATCCCGCCCTTGTCTGAAAACGCCCTCCGCCCAAGGAAAAAACCTCGAATGAATTTTCAAGAAAATCCCGGACGTTTTTTAGAGACCACTTTTCTCCTTGATAACTCAGAAACGTCGAAAAATTCTTTGACGTAAAGACATCGGTATAATGACGAAAAAAAGACTTGATTGCCTCATCGAGATTAAAACTCATATCGGTTAAAAAATACTAACGAATCGTTGTTTTTTCAACAGTTGATAAAAACAGCGGAAAAAGGATTTTCTCAAATTCGGATTTTATACAACACGCAAATCTTCCGCTTCAACGCCGATTTTTTCAAGGATTTTTTCAAACTGGGACACAGAAATTCCGGTTACTTTCACGGAAAGTTTTCGCTTATTTTTTTCGTGCCATTCCCTTGTGACCAAGGAAATTATGTTTCCTTTCATTTCGGAGATTTCTTTTGAAAGGCACGAAATCATTCCGGGCTTGTCTTCCATGCAAAGCGTGGCACGCACTCCTTTTTGTCTTGCGCCGAACATATCCGTAAAAAGATGAAAAAGGTCGCTTTCCGTTACGATTCCCACAAGAACTTTGCCTTTCATCACGGGAACGCAGCCAATCTGATTGTCAACCATGATTCTTGCACATTCTTCAACAACTTCGCTTTCCATTACGGTGATGACTTTTTTGCTCATTATTTTTGAAACGGTCAGTTTTGAAAGGAGGTAGCCGATTTCAAACATATCGAGAGTTGTCGCATCCGAAGGACCGGCTTTTGCCAAGTCGTTTTTTGTAAGGATTCCGACAAGATTTTTTTCCTTGTTGACGACGGGAAGTTTGCTTATTTTGTGCTTGTTCATTAAAGCCTTGGCATCCGTCAAAGAGGCGTCGGAAACAACGCAGATAGGATCTTTTGTCATGACATTTTTCACAATCATCGATAACCTCCAAAATACAAGCACGTTTTCGTGCACCTTGAATTATAACATAAAATCCTGCCTTGGGTGAATGAGATTTTCAAAAATCACTTAAAAGGATTTTCTCAAAATCCGGCTTGCAAAAATCAACTTGCAAAAATCGGGGAATAAACGGAAAGGCGTTAAAACTTGATTTCCGTGGATAAACTGCAATTGCTATGGTGATTTTTCTTTCAATTAATTAAAATATTACGGATATGCAGATTGAAAACCCGCTGATTGTTCAGAGCGACAGGACACTTCTTTTGGACGTTCATTCTCCTTTGGCAGACGAATGCAGAAACGATTTGATTCCGTTTGCGGAACTTGAACGTTCGCCTGAGCATTTGCACACGTACAGGCTGACTCCGCTTTCTCTCTGGAATTCGGCAAGCGCAGGATTTACAGCGGAATACACAATAGAGATTTTACAAAAATACGCAAGATACGAAGTTCCGCAGTCCGTGTCGGCATGGATAAAGGAAACGGCGGGCAGATTCGGGAAAATCCGAATGATTCCCGGCCCGAAAGTAAACGTTCCGCTAAAAGTAAAAACTGTTTTCGATTCGGAAAGCCGAGACGAAAATCCTGCAATAGAGGAGCAATATCTTTATCTTGTAACGGAAAGCCGTCAGGTTTTTCTTGAGATTTCCGCAAATCCTTCGGCAAAAAAACTTATTGTTCCGTGCGAATATGATGAAAACGCTGCAGCTGAAAAAATCAGTCTTTCGGAAGATGAAAAAAAATATTGCTTCATGTTGAAACTTACCGACAGAGGCACTGTTAAGCAGGAATTATTAAAATCGCTGTGGCCTGTCAAAGACGAAATCCAACTTGAAGATGGAGAACCGCTTGATTTTGAGCTGAGGAAAACTGCAAAATCCGGGGAGCCGTTTGAAATCAGAGATTACCAAAAATCTGCGGCGGCGGCTCTGGTCGGAAACAAAGGCCCGGGCACAGGATTCGGAACAATCGTTCTTCCGTGCGGGGCGGGAAAAACAATCGTCGGAATAGAAATTATGTCGCTTTTGAAAACGAGCACGCTCATAATTTCTACGAATATTTCGGCTGTTCATCAGTGGATTCAGGAACTTTTGGATAAAACAAATCTTTCCGAAGACCAAATTGCAGAATACACGGGCGAAAGCAAGACCATAAAGCAGGTTACGGTTGCAACATATCAGATTCTGACTTGGCGCCCTGAAAAGGACAGCCCTTATCCGCATTTTTCCATATTCAAGGAAAGGCGATGGGGACTTATAATTTACGATGAAGTCCATATGCTTCCTGCGCCAGTTTTTAGGGTCGTCGCAGAACTGCAAGCCGTAAGGCGCGTCGGACTTACAGCCACATTGGTACGCGAGGACGGTTGCGAGGGCTTTGTGTTCAGTCTTGTAGGACCGAAACGTTATGATGTCCCATGGAAAGAACTTGAAAAAATCGGCTGGATTGCCTCGGCGGAATGCATTGAGGTTCGGCTGAACTTGCCGAATGATTCGGAAGTTTCA
Source organism: uncultured Treponema sp. (assembly GCA_938039145.1). Classification (GTDB taxonomy): domain Bacteria; phylum Spirochaetota; class Spirochaetia; order Treponematales; family Treponemataceae; genus Treponema_D. Next base: position 48,872 of record CALHVG010000077.1, on the reverse strand, counting down.
TATGCGGTTGCCCCTGCCAGATTAAAGCATAGGATAGCGAGCGAAAATCCGCAGAAACACGAAATCGTCCGTGAAATAATAAAACGCTTTCCGAACGACAAGATTCTTGTTATCGGGCAATATTTGAACCAATTGGCGGAGCTTTCAAAAATGCTTTCGGCACCGATAATCACGGGGAAAACGCCTAATGCCGAGCGCGATAAAATCTATGATGATTTTAGAAAAGGAAAAATCCATGTTCTTGTGGTTTCAAAAGTTGCGAATTTTGCAATAGATTTGCCCGACGCTTCCATTGCAATTCAGGTTTCGGGGACTTTTGGAAGCAGACAGGAAGAAGCTCAGCGGCTCGGACGGATTTTGCGTCCTAAAGAACGGAAATCACGTTTTTTTACTTTGATTACCCGCGATACGGTAGAGGAAGATTTCGGCTCGAATCGGCAAAAATTCCTTGCGGAACAGGGATATTCCTACCGCATAGTTCGATATGCAACGCCTGAGGATTTGGATTTAGCGGAAAACAAATCGGAGAACCGATTGTGCGGCGGAAAAACGCTTTAAAAAACTTGGGAGTTTGCCTTTTTACAAACACTGCGGATTTTGCGCCGAGCGTGGAGCGGTTGCCGAAGGCAAGGCGGACGGCGAAGCCGTTCGACCGAGCGTTAGCGGGCCGCGGAAGGCGAGTGGGAGGAAAATCTGCGCCAGTATTATGCAAATAAAAAATAAAAAACGGTTTTCTTTGCGAGAAGTTCGTCGCCTTTTCCTATGGGCGGATTTTTGCGCTCGTGGTACAATGTGCGCATGATGGATTTGTTCAAAGGCGAGCGCATGGAGCGTGGAAATCCCAAGTGGGAGGCAGCCGTAAATCGTGTTCATGAGATTTATTCTCGAAATGAGATTCGAAATGACTGGGAGCGGGATTATACCCGGCTTCTTCATTGTCAGGCTTTTCGCCGGTTGAAGCATAAGACCCAGGTTTTTTATGCGCCTCACAACGATCACGTTTGCACTCGAATGGAACACGTGCTGCACGTTGCGAGCGTCGCAAAAACGGCGGCAAAATATCTTGGCTTGAACGAGCAGCTGGCTGAAGCCATCGCTTTGGGGCATGATATAGGGCATGCGCCTTTTGGGCATCACGGCGAAAATTGTCTGAACAATCTTATGGAACAGAAAGAAGGGCTGAACGCTCCGAAAAAGTTTTGGCACGAGCGGAACAGTCTTTTTTTTGCCGATTACATAGAAACGCTTCCCGATCCCGATGCCGTTGAGCGTCCTTTGAATCTTACGTATGCGGTCAGGGACGGAATAATCTGTCATTGCGGCGAAATCGATCAGCAGGGAATAAAGCCCAGGGACGATGCGATGGACCTTTATTCGATAAAGCGTCCGGGAATAATTCAGCCGTTTACTTGGGAAGGATGCGTTGTAAAAGTCGCTGATAAAATCGCCTATCTTGGACGGGATATGGAGGATGCGCGCCTTTATCATATAATCGACATGAGCGCCTATCGCCATCTTAGGGAAATCGTAACTTCGACTTTGACCGGAAAAGGAAAAAACGTTTTCAGAAGCGGGCGGGCGGTGAACACGACGGTTCTGATAAACGACTTGATTGTGGATTTGTGCGAACAATCTTCGCCGGAAAAAGGACTTTGCTTTAGCGACGAATATTTTAATTTCATCATGGAACTGAAAAAATTCAGTTTTGCGCATATTTATAGCCACTGGCGCTTAAAAGAATTTTCGATATATGCCGAAAACGTCATCGGAACGATATTCAGAACGCTGATGAGGACACAAGCCTATGCGTGCGGCGGCAGGCTTGAAAGCATACTTAAATATTATCCCAAACTTTCAAAGACTTTTATTAATTGGGTTACAAAATATGCAGGCTATAAATCTTGGCGGTCGGGCGGTGCGGCATTCGGCGGGCAAAAATCGCCCTTGCGCTCAGATTGCAGACAGATTTTTAACCTTGAAGATTATTCCAGCTTTGAAAAGTGCGTAGTGGAATTCATAAGCGGAATGACAGACCTTTTTGCAATCCAAATATACGAAGAAATCATTTCGTTTTGACAGGGGAATAAAAGCGCAGGGAAGGGCACTCGGCGGTGTTTGCAGAAAAGGAACGCAGCAGTATCTTTTAGCGGGATTATTTGTACCGCTTGAAAATAAACCTTCCCTAAAATGGAACAGGGTAGAGAATTGGAATTCTCTACCCTGCATTCATATCCAAACACACACATAATCAGCGAGTTTTCGATACGAAAACTCGCAGCGTTTGCCGGCGGTGCTAATTTGCGCCGCCGGCAATAAGCCCTACACCTTAAACTTTCTTACCACATGGGCAAGACCTTTGATGTTCTCTTTGTTTTTAAGCCCAAGTTCGTTCGCTTCCAAAACGGCGTTGTTTATCTGCTTTACGCCTGCAGCCATGTCGTTCATGCTGTCTTTGATTACGGACGAAAGCCCGTCCAGCTTCTGCATTTCATCCGCAACGCCGTTTCCGCCTTCGAGCATTTCCACAGAGCCGTTTTTTACTTCCGTCGTTACGGAATTGATGTTCTTAATGGCGGTAAGGATTTCCCGGCTGCCGTTTTCCTGCTCCCTCATGGCGGAGGTCAATTCGGAACTCATGCCGCGCACATTTTCAGCCAACTGAAAAATAGCGTTGAACTTATCGCCGACTATCATCGAACTTTCGGCAAGCGATTGTATGTCGTCGCTCAGATTTTTAAGCGTGTCCGTGATAGTTTTTCCCTGCGCGCTGGATTCCACCGCTAACTTTCTGATTTCGTCCGCGACGACGGCAAAACCTTTTCCCGCCTCGCCTGCATGAGCGGCTTCGATTGCGGCGTTCATCGCAAGCAGGTTCGTCTGATTTGCGATGTTCTGAATCACGCTGGACGCTTCGATAAGCCCGCCCGATTCGTCGGCAATTTTCTGCGTTATCGTGTTGGAACTTGCGACCGTTTCCCTTCCGTCGGAAGTTGCGCCCGCAAGACTGTTGATAACCGAATCCGTGCGCTCAAGCGTTTGCCGAATCGAAGCGATGTTCGCAACCATTTCTTCAATCGCTGACGAAGACTGCGAAACGCTTTCCGACTGCGTTTCAATGCTGCCGTTCAAATGTTTTATCGTGTTGATAATCTTGTCGACGGTTTTAACCGTTTCGGAAATGCTTTCGGTTTGCGTCAAAACCTGCTGCTTTGCGTTGTCGATGTTCGCGCTTATCTCAGTTATTGCGCTTGCCGTCTGATTGATGTTGTCCGACAATTCAAATCCTGACTTCTGCATAATATCGCTGTTGAATCCGACGGACTGAATGGACTTTCGAATCTTTTCAAACGTCTGATTAAAATAACGAGCGATGTTTACGATTTCTGAAATCCCCGACACAGGCAGACGGACGGTTAAGTCGCCTTCGCCCTGAGAAATGTCGCGCAGCACGCCGACAATCTGCTCAATCGGATGGATGAAAAAGTGCAAGAGAAGAAGGACAACGGGGATGCAGAAAATAAAAATGCACACGACCATTATGATAAGATTCCGCAAGACCTCGCGGCCAATCGCTTCGTATTCGCTTTTTTCGACAATCGAAAAATATTTCCAGCCGAGTTTAGTGTTCTCAGAATGCAAAACCTGCATAACGTATTGCACTCCGTCCATCTTTTTGTGGATAAGTTTTCCGCTGTCGGCTTTGAGGGCGTCGGCAAGCACCGCATTGTACGAGGCAATGTCCTTTCCGACGGCGGCATCGCTTTTGGGGTTTGCGATAATCAAGCCGTTTTTGTCGGTGATAACGATATAGCCGCTTTTTCCGATTGCCTTGCTATGGACAATATCTTTCAGATACGAAAGGTCGACGGACGTTGAAAACACGCCCTGCGTTTTTCCGTTCAGAAGTATTTTGTCAGTGATTTCAACGGAAAGTTCATTTGCCGAAGAAATATACAAATCCGAAAGGACTTGATTGTCGCGGCTTTGGACGCAGTTTTTATACCAACTGCGGGTGCGCGCGTCATATCCCGGGGGCGCGGTCTCTTGCAGGATACATAAGGATTCCGCCGTCGCCTTCCGTTGCAATCGTCATGTAGGTAACGGATGACAATGTGTCGACAAAGGACTGCATCATTTCGTAAAGCCGTTTTTCGTCGCCGCTTGTTCTGCCCGGAATCATGCGGACAGTGTTTTCAGGCGTTTCCGCTTTTAAGTTGATGTAGGAAGTGATTTTTCCGTTCGAATGGACAACCGGTTCCGTCCGCGAGAGCGCCGTGCTCAATTCCTGCAAGTCGGAAAGAAGGTTCCCGATTCGCATATCGATGTCGCTGAATGCGGCTCGAATCCGGATGTTGTAGTTTGTGTAACTTTGCCGAAGAGCACGAGCGTAATTGAAAATACCGACGGTCAATGCAGGCACAACCGCCAATACCAAAACAATAATGATAGAGCCGTAGCGGGAAAGAGATTTCTTTGAGCCGTACGCACCGGAAGTTTTGTTGTTTTCCATATCGATTGCAATCCTTTTGAATGTCGTTATTTGGGATAATACAACAGAATACGAGGTGCTGTATAGGGGAAGGGGCGGGTCGGCGGATAAACGGGTCTTACAGCTTTTATTCCTCGTCCGCCGCCCTCAAGTTTTCCTCACGGAAAACTTGCGAGAATCATACGGCAAACTCTCGGAATTCATCCGGCACAAAACGGACGATTCAGTCCGTTTTATGGGACGCAATGTTTTTGCCTCTTTGAGTTATTTGTGATACGATAATTTCACTATATCACAAGGGGGTAAGATTATGGCTCGTACTGTAACGGCAACATTCAGGACAACTCCTGAACTGAAAGAAAGGGTTAGTCTTCTTGCAAAAGAAACTCACAGAACCACGAGTTTTTATTACAATCGGCTCTTAGAAGATTACCTTGAGGACTTGGAAGACATCTATCTTTCGGAGCAGGTTCTTTCAGAAATTCACAGCGGAAAACAAAAGACTTATCCCGCAGAAGAGGTTTACAAGGAGCTTGGGATTTAATGACTATCGAGTATTCAGCACAAGCTAAAAAACAGCTTTCGAAACTCGACAAACCTGTTCAAATACAAATCAAGAATTATCTTAATGAGGTGGCAAAGCTTGAAAACCCGCGCTCAAGCGGTAAAGCGCTTGTCGGGAATCTTTCGGGCAAGTGGCGTTATCGTGTTGGCGATTATCGGCTTATATGCGAGATTGAGGATGATAAAATCCTGATTACAGTTTTACGGATTGGTCACAGAAAGGATATCTACGGCTAAAGCCTTTTTACCCACAGTCGAATATTAAGGGGGTGCCCCCTTTGACCCCCGATTTTATTAGGGAAGAAGGACGGACATATTAAGGCTTCGTTCATCCGATTGCTGCTCGTATGTCCGCTACGAGTTTGCCGCCGGCAAACTCGCGAAACCCCTGCTTGCACGAATCGGACAGGTGTCCGATTCGTGCAAGCAGGGGTTTCCAAAGGGGTGTCCCCTTTGGTCGTGCCCAAGGAAGGTGGGTCTTAGGGAGGAAACCTGCGGGCTTCGAACTCCGAGCCGGTTTCCTCCCTAATAAAGAGAGCCCTAAATAAACTCCTTGCAAAAATCAAGTAAAAAATATAAATTTGCCTAAAATCATGTCGCCTTTCTAGGAGCAAATTATGGCTGAAACAAATGTACCTGAAATGTTTGCCTGCAATGTCTTCAACAAAAAAGTAATGCGGGAACTTTTGCCAAAAGACACATTCAAATCCCTGATGAAAACTATGGACGAAGGCATTCCGCTTGCTCTTGAAGTGGCAAATCAAATTGCCCATGCGATGAAAGAATGGGCAATATCAAAAGGAGCGACGCATTATACGCACTGGTTTCAGCCGCTCACGGGCGTAACCGCAGAAAAACACGACAGTTTTATCACTCCGGACGGAAACGGCGGAGTTATAATGGAATTTAGCGGAAAAGAACTTGTTAAAGGCGAGCCGGATGCATCTTCCCTTCCGTCGGGGGGGCGAAGAGCGACATTCGAGGCGAGAGGCTACACAGTATGGGATCCGACCGCATATGCGTTCGTAAAAAATCATTCGCTTTGCATTCCGACCGCATTTTGTTCCTACACCGGCGAGGCATTGGACAAAAAAACGCCTCTTCTGCGTTCCATGGAAAGCCTGAACGAGCAGGCGTTGCGTATTCTTAAACTTTTCAAAAATCCTGCAAAGCACGTAACCACAACAATGGGGCCCGAACAGGAATATTTTCTTATCGATGAAAAACTTTACAACAAACGAAAAGACCTTCGCATGACAGGACGGACTTTGTTCGGCGCAAAGCCTGCGAAGGGGCAGGAAATGGATGACCAATATTTTGCCGCAATAAAACCCCGCATTATAGAATACATGGAAGACTTGAACAGGGAACTGTGGGCGCTTGGAATATATTCAAAAACGGAGCATAACGAGACCGCACCCGCCCAGCACGAAATGGCAACGATTTTTACCACATCCAACCTTGCCGCCGATCAAAATCAGTTGACAATGGAAATGATGAAAAAAGTCGCACGCAGGCACGGAATGGTCTGTCTGCTTCACGAAAAACCCTTCGCAGGCGTAAACGGAAGCGGAAAGCATAACAATTGGTCTCTTTCCACGGATTCCGGAGAAAATCTTTTTGCACCCGGAAAAACGCCTATGGAAAACGCCCAGTTTCTTCTGTTCCTTACGGCGGTCATAAAAGCCGTCGACGAAAATCAGGATCTTCTTAGGATTTCAGTGGCGAGCGCATCAAACGACCACCGACTTGGAGCGCACGAAGCTCCGCCGGCAGTGATTTCCATATATCTTGGCGACGAACTGGAATCGATTCTAAAATCCATAAAAGACGGAACTCCGTACAACTCAAAAACACGCCAAAAAATGTCCATCGGAGTTGACGTTCTTCCGCCGATTCCAAAGGATTCCACCGACAGAAACAGGACTTCGCCGTTTGCGTTCACAGGAAACCGATTTGAATTCCGTTCCGTCGGTTCTTCGCTTTCAATTTCCGGACCGAACACCACGCTGGACGCGATTCTTGCATATTCCCTCAAAGAATATGCGGACGAACTTGAAAAATCCGATAATTTTGAAAAAGATTTGCAGAATCTTGTAAAACGGGAAATCACTGCGCATTGGCGGATTGTTTTTGACGGAAACGGCTATGACGGAAACTGGGTCAAAGAAGCAGAAAAACGGGGTCTCCTGAATCTGCGAACGCTTCCCGACGCAATGGAAGAATATTTGAAGCCCAAAAACATCAAGTTATACAACGAAATGGGTGTGTACTCCGAAACGGAACTAAAAAGCCACTACGAAATAAAACTTGAAAAATACATCGGAATCTTGAATATCGAAGTCGAAACAATGCTAGAAATGATAAACAAGGACATTCTTCCTGCAACATTCAAATACATGGAGACTGTCGGAAAATCGGCGGCGGAAGTCAGAAACCTTGTTCCCGAAGCGAAATGCGCCGCCCAGTCATCGTTGCTAAAAAAACTTGACGACCTTGCGGAAAAACTTTCGGAAAAAGCCGAGGCACTTTCGGAAAAACATTCCGAAGCGAAAAAATGCAGTTCAATCATAAAAACCGCCCATGCGTATGCCGATACGGTTATTCCTGCGATGGAAGAGGCGCGGGCTGTAGCAGACAAAATCGAGCCGCTTCTTTCCGAAGAGTTTAAGCCGTATCCGAGTTACGAAGATTTGCTTTTCAACGTTTAATCTTTCCTTAAAATTGAACAGCTAAACAAAGTTTCAACTTTGGAAGTTGTTCAATTTGCACGCAAGAACGCACACGTTCAATAAGCGAGTTTGCCGAAAGGGAAACTCGCAGTTTTTTTAGAGGCAGTATTTTTGCCGCTTAAAATAAACCTTCGGATAATCTCGAAAAAATCGACTGCGGAAAATTGCACGGATTTTAGGCTCGAACGAAAGATTCCACAAAAAGACGCATTGCGAATCAAAGAAATTCTAAAAATTCCGGCGGTGAACTCCGGAAAGAAAATCAATTTGCAGTTCGAACTGTTTTCGTCCGAACATAAGCTGCGTTTTAGAATCTTTAAGTTTTTCTCCGGATGTTTCACATTTTTTAGAAATCCGCAGGAATTATCCAAATGTTTTTCAAAACCGTTTTCCGTGAAGTTCGCAAGGCTTATTTTATTATTGCATGATAAATGCTATAATCTTCGCATGAGTAAAAATATTCTGATTGCCGGCAAAGATTTTCCCGATTCGCAGGAATTCGTGAAAAAATTTGAATTGAGTGACTTCAATATTGTGGTGTCGGGAGAAGCATCCGAAGATGATAACGGACAAGGATTTTCCATTGCGCCGTGGAACAGAGATTCAGCCATTTCCGCACGTTATTTGATTCTTCAGGCGGAAACCATCAACGGATTTTGCGAAAATTATATCCTCTACTTTGATTCCACTTATTTTGCGATTAAATATTCTTCGTGTTCCACGGACATCTGCGCAAGAGCGTGCGATGCAATGATTCTCGGCTTTCAATATTTGGCATTGGAAATCCTCAATAGAATCGAACAGCACAAAAGTCAGGCAAAACTGATTTTCCTTCTGAAATCGAACCCCACGGCGAACGAGATTCTTCGTTCTTCTTCGCTTAGAAAATCAGGCGCAATTTCCGTAAATCCGATTGTGTCCGCGGCAGAAGCGGCGTTCGCAACTTTTGCGGAAAATCTTGCGGCAAAGGAAATCGACAACGAATACGTGCGCATTTTACTGATTTCCGGCGACCGCTCGAACGACATTTCGGCAAACGACTCGGCTTTGGCTTCGTGGCTAAAAGACTACATAAACGCTTGCGACGAACTGAAAAAAGGCGTTCCCCCAAGCACGAACTGGATAAAAGCCGGCGCAAAAGCCCCGACCGAATTTTCGCTGTTCCGCTAGGATTGCACAAAGGGCTGCCCAAAAACCGCTTACTTTTTCGGTAGCCTTACGAACCATTCATTCCGATTCCGCAAGCAAAACATGTAACTCGGAGGACTTTCAATGACTTTGGACAATTTTTATCTTGACTGCCTTTTAAAAATCGGCGCAAGTTTCGCCTGCGGCATTTTGCTCGGAATCGAACGGAAAAGTCGGCAGCATACGGTAGGAATGAGGACTCTTATGCTGATAAGCGTTTCCTCGTCGGTTTTGACCATGATGTCCTCGATAATCACAAAAATTCCGGACATAACCGGCGGAGACCCCACCCGGATTGCGGCTGGAATCGTAACGGGAATCGGATTTTTAGGCGGCGGCGCGATTATTCAATACGGACTGAACATACGCGGGCTTACGAGCGCAGCAATAATTTTTACTGCGGCGGCACTCGGAATTGCCTGCGGAACAGGACAATATTTCATCGCCGGAACGACAATTTTCATAATCCTTTTCGCCCTGGTAATTCTTGAAAAAGTAGAACGAAAATTCTTTCCTGCGGAAAAACGAAAATCCCTTGTCCTAGAATTTTCCGACTCCGACATAGTGTTTTCAAAAATTGTCGAAGAAATAAAAAATTCGGGACTTGTAATAAAAGACACGAATGTGTCCGAATCCATTGAAAAACAAAAATACATAATAAAACTCACGGTCAAAGCCCCCGGAGACTTTGACATAACCAAAATCACAAAAAAATTATCCGAATCCGGGAAATTGGTGAAAATCTCGATTTCGGACATCTGAGCAAAACAAAAAACTATCCGGAGAACATTTTTTTATGCAAGCGATTCAGATTCCCAAAAATGCCGAGGACGGTTGCAAAATGGGTGTTTTAGGATTAAACTTCCAATAATATGAATCTGTTTCAGGCGTTAAGCGATTTTTTTGAATCCATTTTCAACAGGAACTCTCCCGAAGTGCAGAAAAAAATTCAGCTGAGAAAACTTGAAAGCGAAATTCGGAGTTTTCAGCCTCAAATATTTCAGGAAGGAAACCTGAACGGAAACTTTGCGGAAACAATCCGTCTTCTGTACGTAAATTCAAAGCCGTTGAACGACCTTTTTCTTTCGACAATCGCAAGCCCGGACGGACAAAAAGCGCACCGTTTCGAGGCGCAACTGGTTCTTACAGGCTTCCGGCGAGAAGACCAGATTGCAATTCAAAATCTTTCCTACGAAGCAAGAAAGCACGAATTCGAAGAATCAAGCATGACGACCTCGCAGATTTTCGACCGGCAACGGCGCACTTTCGACAAAGTTATGCACGAACTTAACGCCGACGTGTTCAGGAAAATAGACAAAAATTTGCTCGCCGTTCATCAGTTCAGCGATTTATGCCGATTCAATTTTGTGCCAATCCTTCAGACTTTCGACCAAAGTTTTATCGCAGCCGATATGTCCTATCAGCCGACATACCATCCGCTTCCGGTGTCCAAAATTGCCGCCTCGCTTGAAGACTTATATTTTCAGGCAAACGGATTAAAATTCACCGCCTCGCTGGTAAATGCGGTTTCCGCGCTCGCAACCCTAAAAACGGCAGGCGAAGCTTCCAACCAAGAAATCCAACAACTGGTAAAAAATCTAAAGACAATCGCATATATTTTCGGAAAAATCTTGACTCCCGAAAAACTGAAAACACTTATCCGCTACGGACGGCAGGACATTTTGTACGAGCCGAAATCCGCGTCTTACAAAGAATCCGCCTGCCATAGTTTCGAGATTATGATACAGTCCAAATTCAAAGCGGACGAGCAGAGAATAAAAACGGAACTAAAAAACGAAAACATCCGCACCGAACTTTCACAGCTATTCGGGGACACGCCGTTGATTCCTCTGCAAGGATACAACAACGAATTCAACCAAAAATTGCTGAATGCGTCCCAAGGCTCGTTCCTGTGGATTCTTCCCATGCAGATTCTAAAAACGTTTCTTACGTCATATTTCACGGAATCCGTGCGTTCTTTGCTGAACGACATAGTTATCGAAGGATTTTTCAACAATCCTACATACAAAACGGAATTCTCCACGGACGTTTATGCCGCTCTTGAAACAAACCAAATACTGGAAGATTTCGAAGCATCTTTTGCAAACGGCGGAAAATATTCCCTCACACTGCTTAACGGATATTTGCAGGACGGCAAAAAGGACATCGATTTCCTTAGAAAACTCGAAGGCATCGTTTCGGACATAAACAACGAGGCCAGCAAACTCATCACAAAAGAGACAAACAATCTGAACAGAATGTACAAGCACATCGGGGATATGCTCACCGATTCCAAAAAGCCCAAAAGCGAAATCATATCCAACCTGAAAGTCCTTATGATGTCCTCAAGGAACAGAGACAACACGGCTCAACTTGAGCAACAATATGAAAACTGGGAAATTTTCTTTAAAATAATGAAGAACTATGCTATAATTAGTGCCTGACTAAGGACAACAATTAAAAGATGGCCAAGCGTAGAAGCATATCAGAAGAGCAGACAATTCAATACGAACGCAGAATCTATGATTTGGAACAACTGCTTGAGATATCAAAATCCTTTAATTCCACGCTCGAAACAACCACGTTGCTTGAGTCCATCGTTTTTTCGTGCATGGCGCAATTGCACGTCGCAAACGCAGGTATTTTCGTTCAGGATTTTATAAATTCGGATTATCTTGTGTTAAAAACACAGCAGAACGTATTAAATCCTGTTGGAAATCTGGATTTTCAGTTTTCTACCGTCGACCCGATTGTCCCCACGCTAACAGCCGCAAAAAAGCCGGTCTCGTTGGAATATCTTAAAAAAGAATGTCCGGAAAGTCCGGCGTTACAGATTTTTGAACTTCTTAAACCGACCCTCATAGTTCCGCTTCTTCAACGCAATCGTTTGAATGGAATCCTTTATCTTTGCGACAGGTTTTTTGTCGATCCGGGCGAAGAGTCCGAATATTCCGACTATGAAAAAAATCTGGTTTTTGCAATCGGCTCGCTTGCCTCCATTGCGATAAGCAACGCAATATTGCTTGAACGTTCCTCTACGGACATGATGACTCAGTTGAAGCTAAAATATTTTTTCTTCAATTCCCTTGCCGAAAAACTGGACATGGCGGTGAGCCAAAAACTTCCTCTTTCCATCATAATGTTCGATATAGATTTCTTTAAACATTTCAACGATTCTTACGGCCATGAATGCGGCGACTATGTTCTAAAAGAAGTCGCAAAACTGATAAAAGACAACCTCAGAACTGAAGACCTTGCGAGCCGCTATGGAGGAGAAGAATTCACGGTTCTTCTGCATGAAACAAAAAAAGAGGCTGCGCTTGCAATCGCAGAAAGAATCAGAAGCACTATCGAAGCCCACGATTTTGTCTATAACGACCAGCATATGCACGTTACAATCTCGTGCGGAGTCTCGGTTTTTGATGAGGAGACAAACCCAATCACAAATCCAAAACAACTTGTAAACCAAGCCGACCAAGGACTTTATATGTCCAAGCACAACGGCAGAAACCGAGTTACTTACGCCTTTCCGTCGCTGGTTTCAGGCCTTGACGAAGATGGAAAATAATGCTTTGCCGCACAAATAAAAAATGCGAAAATTTTTAATTTTTTTTGCTGTAATTTTGATTTCCGCTAAAACTTTTTCGCAGCACGAAGATTTTTCGGAACGGATTCAGCTTCATCTTTGGGCTGAAATCGACGCATTCCCGGAACTGAAGGAAAATCAGGAACCGTACAAGGGCGATTTTTCGTTCGCCATGAGCAGACTCGGCAAAATCGGCCCGTATTTACTTAACGGAATGATTTACGGCTGGAGTTTTTCGTACACACCATCCGACAAATTGCGCGGCGTCGAAGAATATTTTGAAGTCAAAGAAATTAATACGATAAAACCTTCCGACGGAAAAATCTCGTACAAAAAACCGTGGATTCAGGACAATCTTTTGCACTGCTGGCTGGAATTTGTTCGTACTCCGCAAATGATTCAGAACCTGAACGCATGGACTTCCATAAATACAAAAAAAATTCAGGGAAAAGGTTCGGGAAAACTGAGTTTAGGGTTTGCCGGCATTCAAGAAGCAAGCGAAAACGCCCTAAAAGATGCAATCCGGAGCTATTACAGGGAAATTCTTAAAAACAAACCCAAACAAATTGACGGACGTGTCATAATCAGTTCCGCTCCGCTGCTCGGAATAAGGGCGGGGCAGTATATTGTTGAGCTTGATTTTTTCTTGGAAACGGATAGAATAGTTAAGTATAGTCAATTTTAATGCCAAAATTACATTATCTATGTATTTTCAGGCTGGAGGTTACATGAAAAAGACTCTCGCAATCGTTGCCACATTATTTTTTATCGTCGGAAGTGTTTTTGCACAGGAAGTGTCATCGGCTTTTCCAGGAGACGATGTAAAAGTTGATCTTTCAAAGCAGATAATAACACCTACAAATCAGCATTTAATGCCCGGCGACAAAACAGGAAAAATCGTAATCGAATACACTCCTATGGTAGACGAGGCAAGAATCTCGTATACATGTATGTACAATCTTTATGACCCGGGAAACGCCCTTAATGCGATTTTGGGCTGCCTTGACGATTTTTCAAAAGACCACCAGTATTATCATTACAGATACATGGAAGGCGACAAAGAAAAATATTTCAAAGACGAACGCGGTGTCCGATGGGCGCGATATTCTGCCCACATAAAATTGTCTCGCTAGTCTTTCTAAGGGTTTTACAAAAATAATGGACATCTCAAACATCATCAAAAACCTTCACCCGCTTGAGGTGAAGGTGCTTCTCAAGTATTCGGAGAATGACGAGTTGACTTCCGAAAAACTGATGAAGGAATTGAATTACAAGGAAGGTCATGCAAATCAGGCGTTCTCGTGGCTTTCTGGAAAGAATCTTTTAAAAGAAATCGGAAGAATTCCAATGACTTTCTTCGAGATGACGGAAACCGGCAGAAACTTAAAAGATTCCGGAACTATCGAAGAAAGAGCCGTTACATTTGTAAAAAATAACGGAGCAAAAACCCTTCCCGAGATTGCAGCCGGACTGGGCGTTGAACAAAAAGACATCGGCTCGGCATTCGGACCTTTGTCCAAAGAAGGCGTTTTTAAGATGAACGCCGAAAAAAAAGTCGAATACACGGGCGTTCATCTTCCGGCTCGCATTTCCATAACATCTGCACTTTTGGAAAAAGCGGCAAAAGCTGAAAATTGCATTTTGGACAATGCGTCTCTTTCAAAGGAAGAGCAAACCGTAATTGCAACGCTTGCAAAAAAACGTGGAGCTTCGGACAGTCCGTTCAAGATTATAGAAAGAGAGACTGTTGTTTTTAAACTTCTTCCAAATGCAAAAGACGTAGCAGAAACTCTGAGGAAAACCGGTGTTACCGGAAACGAAATCGGCGAAGTGACACCCAAAATGCTTTCTTCCGGCGAATGGAAAAATGGTGTTTTCAGGGGATACAATATCGCCGTTCCTCCTGCGAGGGTCATTCCCGGTCGTACAAATCCTTACGTCCAGTTCCTTGAATCAGTAAAAGACAAACTTTGTTCTCTTGGTTTTCAGGAATTCGACGGGCCGCTTGTCGAAACCGAATTTTGGAACGGAGATGCGCTTTTCATGCCTCAGTTCCATGCGGCAAGGGACATTCACGATGTATACAGGATAAAAAATCCCACGCACGCAAAATCCATCGAAGAGCCTTATCTTACAAATATCGCAAATGTTCATAAAGACGGAGGAAACAGCGGAAGTCGAGGCTGGAACTACGAATTCGACAACGAATTCACCCGTCGTCTGATTTTAAGAAGCCAGGGAACGGTTCTTTCCGCACATCAGCTTCACAAGGCTGAAATCCCGGGAAAATATTTTGGAATCGCACGTTGTTTCCGTTACGACAAAGTAGACGCAACGCATTTGAGCGACTTTTACCAGACTGAAGGAATTGTACTTGGCAAAGATGTAAATCTAAAAACTCTCTTGGGATTTTTGGAAATGTTTGCCAAAGAAATCGCCGGTGCAACAGAAGTGAAATACGTTCCGGGATATTTTCCATTCACAGAACCGTCAATCGAAGTTCATATAAAGCATCCCGTATTGGGTTGGTTCGAACTTGGCGGCTCCGGAATTTTCCGCCCCGAAGTCACAAAAGCCATGGGTGTCGATTGCCCCGTCCTTGCATGGGGAATCGGAATCGACAGGATGGCGTTGATGGCATTGGGTCTTAATGACTTGCGTGAACTTTTCTGTGAAGACATCGAACGGGTTCGTCAAAGAAGAGCAAGTTTCTAAATTGCGAAAAATCTGCCTTTAAAATTTTATTCGCTTTCCCAACTTCTGACTCTGTCAACGGCAGATTTCCATTTGGAATACAGTTTGTTGATTTTTCCTTCGTCGAATGTGGGCTTGAATTCTTTTTCAACTTGCCAATGGGACAAAATGTCGTCCTTTGACCGCCAAAAGCCGACTGCAAGCCCGGCAAGGAAAGCCGCACCGGTAACCGTAGTTTCTATGTTCACGGGGCGAACTACTTTGGAATTCAAAATGTCCGCCTGAAACTGAACCATCACATCGCTTACGCTTACGCCGCCGTCCACCTTTAGACAGCACGAATCAATCTCGGAGTCGTCTTTCATGCACTCAATTTCATCCTTAACTTGATAAGCTATGGATTCCAGTGCGGCACGGCAGATGTGGGAATCATTCACTCCTCGTGTCAGTCCCAAAATTGCGCCGCGAGCGTAAGCGTCCCAATAAGGAGCTCCCAATCCTGTGAAAGCCGGAACAATCACAACTCCATCCGAATCCGGAACAGATTCTGCTTTTTTGTCACATTCATGAGCCGAGGAGATTATTTTTAATTCGTCCCTAAGCCATTTTACTATCGCACCGCCGACAAAAACGCTTCCTTCCAGCGCATAGTCAACGCCGCCGGCAATTCCAATCGCAATCGTCGTTATGAGCCTGTGCTTTGACTTAAAAGCAAGTTTTCCCGTGTTCATCAAAAGAAAACAGCCTGTTCCGTACGTGACCTTTGCTTCTCCCGGCAGAAAACACCCCTGCCCGAACAGAGCCGCCTGCTGGTCTCCGATGGCGGAAGCTATTGGAATCTCAAGTCCGCATACATCCTTGCTAGTATTAGCATAGATGCCGGAAGAATCTTTCACTTCAGGGAGGATACATTTTGGAATGTTCAAAAGTTCAAGCAGTTCGTCATCCCACTTTAGCGTAAATATGTTGAACAGCATTGTTCGGCTGGCATTTGTATAGTCCGTGACGTGAACTTTTCCACCGCTCAGTTTCCAGATAAGCCACGTGTCAATCGTTCCCGCAAGGATTTCGCCTTTTTCAGCACGCTCTCGGACACCGCTCACGTTGTCAAAAATCCACTTGATTTTTGTTCCGCTAAAATATGCGTCGGGAAGAAGCCCCGTCTTATCCTGAATCAGCTGGCTTTTTCCTTGACGAACAAGGTCTTCCGCCAAATCGGCAGTCCGCCGGCATTGCCATACAATCGCATTGTAGACAGGCTCTCCCGTAAGCTTATCCCACAATACCACGGTTTCTCTTTGATTTGTGATTCCAAGCGCAGCAATTTTAAGCGGATCGACTTTTGAATCTTCTATCGCTTTTTTCATGACATTTAACTGGCACTGAAAAAGTTCGTTAGGGTCATGCTCAACCCAGCCCGGCTTAGGATAGATTTGAGTGAATTCTTCTTGGCAAGAGATGACTTTGTTTATCTCTCTGTCAAAAATTACAGCTCTTGATGATGTAGTTCCCTGATCAAGAGCAAGAATATACATTTTTTCCCCGCTCATATTTTTCTCCATATCAAATAAAATTTAAAAAGTCCTTGAAATTGCAGTTATAAGAACTTTTTAATTTCGGCTTCCATTCCGCACAAGCTCCCGGAACACAATGCAGAAATGAAAGGTCGCCCGACTAATATTTTATCAGTTCCTAAGAATTTTGCCACTTTTATATCTTTTTTTGTTCTTATGCCGCCATCCACCCACACCTGTGCAGAATATTTTTTGAGTTCGGAAATATTTTCTTCAAGAAATTGGGCAGAGCTTCCTTCCGCAGTTTCAACACGCCCTCCATGATTCGAAATGACAACGATGTCCGGCTTTACTTCCCTGCAAAGCGACACGTCTTCCTTCGTGAAAATTCCCTTGAGCATAAGCGGAAGCCATGAATATTTTCGAATTTCGTCTATTTCTCGAAAAGTTTTTCGTTCAAGGTGAACCTGATTCCGCATGGTCACAATGTTGTACGCATCAATATCCATTCCAATTGCGCAGGCATACGGACGAACTAAATCTATCCGCTTAAAAAGGATTTCATTCGGATAAGGTTTTAGAAAAAAATACGCCTTTTTGCCAATGGATTTTACGGCATCAAGACCAAGCAAAAGTTTTTCATCGGGAGCGCCGTCGCCGACGCAAATATTTATGTTTTGATTAAAAGCCGCCTGAAAATAGGGAAGATAAAAATCTTTCTCGTCCGGAAATCCGATATTTTGAACAGCACCTGTAACGGGAGCGATTCCAATGTCGCCAGGGCTTATATGCACAGAATCCAAAACGTCTTTTTTCCCCTCGGAACAAAGGCGTTCATAAATCAACGACCAAGCTGCGCAGTTTAAAATAAAATTACGGCTGCCGTTCACACCTCCCATTCCGGGAAGCTGCCCGATGCAGCCATAACCATTGCATTTTTTACAAAATCTGCATTTAAAGTCAGTCCCCAAAACAGATTCCCACAGAACGACCGCTACTCAACACCGGATTGTCCATCGTTATGTTTTTTACTTTTCCGGCACATTCTTTTAGCGGAACGCCCACAATTTGTCCGTTCTGTATTGCAACGAGTTTTCCGAACTCTTTACGGGCAAGAAAATCTGCGGCCGCAACACCAAACTGATTTGCAAGCACCCTGTCGTAAGGCTCCGGAGTTCCGCCTCGCTGCAAATGTCCAAGGACGCTTACCCTGCATTCAAGTCCTGTCGCCCCGAAAATCTCGCTTGCAACCCTGTAACCAATCGATTGCGGCATATCAAGGCGAGATTTTTTGAACTCTTTCTTTGAAAGTTTTGCCTCGTCTTCAGAAAGCGCACCTTCCGCCACAACAACGATGGAAAAATTCTTTCCGGCATCTCTTCTGCGTTCGATTTCTTTTGCCACCGACTTTATGTTATAAGGGATTTCAGGAATAAGGCACACATCGCCGCCGCCTGCAATGGCAGAATAAAGCCCAAGCCAGCCTGCCTTATGTCCCATCACCTCCACAATCATAACCCGGCTGTGGCTGTCCGCAGTCGTGTGGATTCTGTCTATGCCTTCCGTGGCGACATCAACCGCCGTGTGGAAACCGAACGTCATGTCCGTTCCTACAATGTCATTGTCGATTGTCTTAGGAAGTCCTACGACGTTAAGCCCTTCTTCGTAAAGAAGACTTCCCGTGGTGTTCGTTCCGTTTCCGCCCAAAACTACAAGAGCATCAAGATTCCATTTTTCCCAATTTTTCTTGATGGCTTCTATAGGAAGAAGTCCCGTTTCCGGATTCGGAACAGGATTTTTGAAAGGCTTCTCACGAGAAGTTCCAAGAATCGTTCCTCCCCTGGTCAAGATTCCCGAAATGTCATCCGCCTCGATAGGAAAGCCTTCGCCGTTTACCAATCCTCGGTATCCGTTTTTGATTCCGATGAATTTCATTCCGTGATTTAACATTCCGGAGCGGCATACGCCCCTGATTGCGGCATTAAGCCCGGGAGCATCGCCACCCGAAGTCAAAATGCCGACTGTCTTTACTGATGTCGTTTTCATGAAATCAATTATACCAAGTATTAAACACCATGCAAGTTTTTTTGAGCACACTCACAACACAAACGCAGATATTTTTTAGGAAGATACCTCGGTTTTCCCGACACTCAAAAGAAGGATTGTATCAGGAATCGCTCGGTTTTGTTTTTTCAGTTTTCTTAAATTTGAGATAAAATGGCATTGTTATTTCAACCTTTTTTGACTGGTCGATGAATTCGTATTCTGCACAGTGCAACAAAACCAAAGAATTCTCTCTCAATTCTTGAATCTCACCAAAATTATCCTCAATAGATAAATCGTAATAATCGGCGGCTTTTTTCCAACCAAGGCGATACTTTCCCCGAATTACTATGTCGCCAGCATAATTTACAACACCGGGAACTACTTTAAAAACATAGGGATTAAAATATCTTGAGTTCTTGCCGACATTAATTATTCCATAAGTACCTTTTCTTGCCTTCAGGACTACAATTTGTCTTTGTTCCGAATTCGCAACGTAAAATTCAGAAAATGAAAATGGAGCCTTTTTTATTATCAAATCTGAATTTAAATGCAATGGCTCAATTCCCTCGCGTCTTTTCCCTTTTGCATCAAAAAACTCGTCTATTATTTTATTTGCAGTCGGATTTAGAATCCTAAGAACGATATATCCCTCATTTTTTCCCAAACGGGAATCAGAATTTGTTCGCATAACCTTTACGCTTGATACACATGATGAAAAAAGAAAAATAAGCATAAAAAATAGATAAAATGCTCGTTTCATATTTTCCTCCATTAATTCATTATACTCCCACCATCAAAAAAGTGGATTTTTAAATTAAAAACTTGTCCAAGCAACTGTCCTTCTCGGAAAACAACGATTTCCCATATCGGCGATTTTTGCATTTTCCCTGTAAATTCGTCTTTTCAAAATGCCGATAACTGTAACATGAAAGTATCGAGCAAAACAAATCTTTTAGCCGGAACAGCCTTAATCCTGCTAGCCGCATTTTTTTCAATCGCATTGCTTCTTCAGCCATTGGA
The DNA here is from genome assembly GCA_938039145.1 of uncultured Treponema sp. Classification (GTDB taxonomy): domain Bacteria; phylum Spirochaetota; class Spirochaetia; order Treponematales; family Treponemataceae; genus Treponema_D. The sequence goes on along the minus strand of CALHVG010000077.1, from coordinate 29,039 downwards.
TTTTGGGCAGTTTGGTCCGGGACGCGAAAATTTTCTGTTCAAATTGGGGGAAATTCTTGCATCGGTATACGGATTTTCAAGCATTCTGATTCCGACGTTTCTTTTTACGGCTGCAATATCAAGTTTTGCCTCGAACTGGACAGCCAGAAAAGCGATGCGACTTTTGACGGCAATCGTTCCGTTTTTTACGTCCGTTGCCGCAGAAAAATTGATAAGATTTTTTCTAAAAGGCGGAAATTTTACTGCGACAAAAGTTTCGGTAACAATCATAATCGCTTCAATGTTCGTCGTAATCGAATTTCTTTTGGCTGGAATTGCCGCCGACAAAATATCGGGCAAAAACTCGATAGATTTGCATGAAAACGGAAATTCCGAAAACGAATCCGACGGAGATTCTGAATCGGACTTTGAAGAGAACGCAGAAAACAACAACGCACATTCAGCGGAATCGAAAACTGAATCGGAAAATGAAGACGAAACAGAATCACAAAACGAAAATCAGAACGAAGACGAAAATCCGTTTGACAAAATCGACGACTTAAAGGAAAGCGCAGAAGATTCGGGCGACGAAAAAAAAGCCGAAGCAAAAGAAGATCCGTTTGAAGGCGTCTTTGACAACGTAAAACCTCCGGTTTCGGATGAAATTGAAGAATCCGTATTTGAACCGAAAATTGAAAACGAGCCTTCCCTCGATTCAAATGAAAATGAGGCGAAAAATTCAAATCCGAGTTCCATAATTTCCCAAGAAGAATATGCGGCTCTAACAGGATTCGGCGAGTCCGACGACGAACCTGCGGATTCCGACAAAATCGAATGGCCGAATGAGGACGAAATAAAAGCAAAAGCGGGAAACGCAAACGGCGACACATCCGATTTTGACGAAGAGCCGTTCGATTTTTCCGAAGCGGACAAGCAAGAAAATCCCGAAGATTCGGATGAACGCATTTTTGAAGAAAAAATTTCCGATAACGAAGAAGATTTCCTTGCCGGCGATGAAATTTCCGACGAAGAAGAAGATTTTTTCCCAAAAAAGATTTTTCCTGAAAATACAAAAGACGATTCCGCTTCCGAAGACGAATATTCCATAGAAGCAGAAAATGCCGCATTGGAAAATCTTCTTCCCGATGAAGAAAATCTTGAATCCGGCGACGAAATTCAAGCCGAGGACGAAGAAATTCCCATTTTTGGAAAGACCGACAAAAACAAAGACGACAATTTGACATTGGAAAGCGATTTTGAATCATCGTTTGACGATTATGAAAATCTAATGGACGAAAAAAAATATGATGCAAGCGCAAATCCTGATTTTTTTGACGTGGATTTGACACGAAATATGCAGCAAACTTTGGATGAAGAAAGCGATTCTGCCGTTTCTGAAAACCAAGATTTTATTTCGCCGATGGACATAGTTTTTGCACAGAAAAAAGAAAAAAAATCCTCGCTTTCTTCAGAAATTTTTGAGGACATGGAAAACGATATCCGTAAAGAAGTCAAAAACGAAATGCGTCAAAGAGAGGCGGAAACTTCCTCCCCGGACGATTCTGATTTTCAGAAAGCGGAACAAACTACTGACGAAAACGGCTGCGATTCGGAAGAAGACGAAGAAGTCCGAGAACTTCCGGAAACTTCGAATCGGGCTGTGCCGAAGAAATCGTACTACGTTCCTACAGACCTTCTTCAGCAATACGACGACGACCAATATTGGCTTATAGACGAAGGAACAAAAATCAATGCGGTAAAACTCAAGAATACATTGACCGATTTTGGAATCAGCGCGGAAGTTATCGGCATAAAAAAAGGGCCTGTCGTAACAATGTATGAGCTTGAGCCTGCGCCGGGCGTTCGATTAAGCAAAATCGTAAGCCTTCAGGACAACATTGCCCTAAGCCTTGCCGCCTCAAGCGTGCGAATTGTCGCTCCGATTCCGGGGCGTGCGGCAGTCGGAATTGAAGTTCCGAACAAAAAGCGTTCCATCGTGAGCTTTAGAGAAATGATTGAACAGGAACTACCCGAATTCAAAAAGATGGCAATTCCCGTTGTTTTGGGAAAAGACATTTTAGGTAAGTCGCAAATCATAGACATAACAAAAACCCCTCACCTTCTGATTGCGGGGGCAACGGGTGCCGGAAAATCCGTGTGCGTGAACTCAATAATCCTTTCGATTCTGTACAAGAAATCCCCGCAGCAAGTAAAGATGATTCTTGTAGACCCCAAGGTGGTCGAGCTCAAACTTTACAACGACATTCCGCATCTTCTAAGTCCGGTAATCACAGAGCCCAAAAAAGCACTGCAAGCCCTTCAATGGTGCCTTTGCGAAATGGAACGCCGTTACGCACTCCTTGACCAAATGGGCGTCCGTGACATATCGAACTACAACATACGCATTGAAGAACGGAACATCTGCACGGAAAAGCTTCCCTACATCGTTATAATAATCGATGAATTTGCAGATTTGATGGCAACAAGCGGAAAAGAGCTGGAATCAAACGTGGCGCGTCTTGCCGCAATGAGCCGTGCGGTCGGCATACACCTTGTGCTTGCAACGCAGCGCCCCTCAGTAAACGTAATTACAGGCCTCATAAAGGCGAACATTCCAAGCAGAATAGCATTCATGGTGGCAAGCAGAACGGATTCAAACATAATAATCGATGCCGTGGGCGCAGAAAAACTCCTTGGAAAAGGCGATATGCTTTACGCCTCCGCCGCAGACCCTTATCCGGTACGAATCCAGGGAACATTTGAAAGCGATCACGATGTCGAAAAGGTTGTTGAATACGTTAAAACTTTGGGCGAACCGGATTACATCGACGACCAGATGTTCATCGAAGAAGATGAGGACGAATACGGAACGCCAAGTCTGTTCAGCGAAGGTGCAGACCCGCTTTACGACCAGGCATTGGACATAGTTCTTCAGGCGGGAAAAGCAAGCGCATCTTACATTCAAAGACGGCTTAAAATCGGATACAACAGAGCCGCGCGGTTGGTCGAAGAAATGGAAGAACGCGGAATCGTAGGCCCTGCAAACGGTTCCAAGCCGCGCGAAGTTATTCACGTGCCGAATTGAACAGGTAAAGTTTATACACTTATGAATAGCTTCCGGGAAGTCAAAGCCGTACAGACAGCACGGATTTGACGGAAGCCATTACCTATAAGACTGCACAGTACAATTTTCCGCTTTACGGCTTAAGTTCGGCAAAAAGAGCGAACGCAGCAAATCATCTTTGTTCCTAAAGCGGAACGGAAAACTGCTATCGCCTGAAACAAAGCCGCCCGCATTCTGACAATTAATCCTACCGACTTTGCGAGCGGGCATACTGCGGCAAAGTGCGAACAAAGCGCGCAATAACCTAAAAACAAAGCACCTTGCAAAAACACCGGGCGTTACCTGCGGGGGTAAGTCGGAGTTACCGCATAGGGTAAGTGTGCGCTCCCTAGTAAGGGAGGACAGTCTTCCCTTATAAGGGAGAGGGGTACTACCTTATAATCTTCGTCAGGCGTAGTACGTAACCTACGTCAGTCGTAGACTATAATCTTCGGCACTCGTAGACCATAATCTTCGTCACTCGTAGACTATAATCTACGCCACCCGTAGACCATAATGTTCGTCACTCGTAGACTATAATCTACGCCACCCGTAGACCGTAATCTACGCCGCTCGTAGTGCATAATCTACGTCGGTCGTAGACCATAATGTTCGTCACTCGTAGACTATAATCTACGTCAGTCGTAGACCATAATGTTCGGCACTCGTAGACCATAATCTACGTCGGTCGTAGTACATAATGTTCGCCGCTCATACCTTAGAAGTTCGGCAGGGCTTGAACCCTAAAACTTGAAACTTTCTTACTGACTTTTTATAGTGGTGTAAACTCAAACCCTTACAGACGGCGCGGCTTTGAGCTATAGGAGGTTTTATGAAAAGATTTTTTACCCTTGCGGCACTGGCCGCAATCATCGCGGCAAATGCGCATTCCCTTTCGATGGAAGGCGGCATCGGCGGCGCATACGGTTTTGTGACCATAGAGAATTCAGCCGAACAAAGCGGCGTTACCACCGCCGGCAAAACAACCGACAATGCGTGGGGGCTCAAGGCGGAAGCAACGCTCGGAATATCCCGGAGCTTCGGTATTCAGCTGGACATGACGTTCCTTTTGCCGACGACGTACCGAACCCTAACCGCAAAATCAAACTCGCCTACAGTCGAAGAAACAAACGGAACGAGGTCGGATTCATTTATTTTCAATGCATTTTTGGGACCTGTATTCATCAGCTCGGCAAACTCTTTGGACGTAAAGATAGGCGCGGGGCTGAATTTTTCATACAATCGGCAGAAAGAAAGATTTTCAAAAGACTCTTTAATCGGAATCCTTCACGGGGGTAACGACACCGTAATAACAAATGCATTTTTCGGCATAGGCGCAGGTGTTACGCTCGACATAACATATCTTCTAAACAAGCATACAGGAGTTAAAGTGGGAATAGTCGGCGCATATTCGTGGACGGACAAAGCATCCGTAAGAAAGCAGTTCGGCTCAAAGGATTTAACAGCCACAGGCGAATACAAAGCCGAAGGATTATACGTAATCCCCGATATATCGCTTATCTACAAGTTTTAGATCGAACCGGAAGCAAGCCGCTTACACAAGGCTGCGAAACACGCTTTTGTAAGGCGGCAGTGTTTTTAATTCCATTATACGGCGGAGCTCATTATTGCACAAAGCATAAGTTCTCCGCAAAATAAAAAAGCTTCTCAAAACGAGAAGCTTTTTTAAGTCTTAAGTTCTATGGACTAACCCGAGCTAGTTCTTTGAATCCGGGAGTTTGGTAACAACCACGGAATTATCTGCATTGGAATACGGAGCCGGAATGTATTTATCAGCTTTCCAGTCGTTCTCCCATTTGTAGCCATCCAGCAAATACCGGAACTGATACTCTTTTCCAACATCCAAAGCAAGTTTCACAGAAAAAGAACCGTCCTTTCCCTGCTTCATTGGAGTATCAGTGCTGCTCCAACTGTTGAAATCGCCTGCAATATTAATCTTCTTTGCGCCTTGGGCAGCTTCCGCAGATACCGTAAACGTCACATTGCAAGTCATCTTGTCCTTAGAAAATGTCTTCTTGAGTGACATAAAGCACACCTCCTGATACACTTTTAATAAAATCAATGGCAACTACCTGCCTGACTAATTGTAAATAATATAATCAATATTCAATTTTAAGTAAACAGTTTTTACCATATTTACAGCAAAATATTGATATTTTTAGTCATTGATATTATATTTATGGCTAACAGATTGACTGCAGACGCAGAATTCTGACCCGTCGATTTAATCCAAATTGCATGCGGGCTGGGGCGTTCCCTAAAATTGCTAAACAGGAGGTCCAAAAATGGGACTTTTCTCTTCAAAAAATCAAGACAATTATGTGTTTACTTCGGAATCGGTTGGCGAAGGTCATCCCGATAAACTTTGCGATCAGGTTTCGGACGCGATTCTTGATTATTGCCTTTCTTTGGACAAAGATGCCCATGTGGCTTGCGAATCTTTTGCGTCCACGGATTTTATGCTTGTGGGCGGAGAAATCGGTTTTCAGAATATCAAGATAGACAATGACTTCACAAAAAAATTCAACATTGATGTGGAACGAATTGCCCGGCAAGTCGCCTTGGATATCGGATACAATGATTCCAAAGTCGGACTTGATGGAGCAAACTGCCTTTTTATGAATCGCCTTCATGCCCAAAGCGAGGACATCAATCAGGGGGTAGTGGGAAAAGGTCTTGAAAAATTCGAGGGGCAGCAGGGTGCCGGCGACCAAGGAATGATGTTCGGTTTTGCCTGCAACGAAACGCCGACATTCATGCCGGCTTCAATTTATTATGCGCATCAAATTCTTTTGAAAGCCCATGAACTTAGACACAATCAGGCGATAAAATGGCTTAGACCGGACGCAAAAAGTCAAGTTACTGTGGAATACAACGGATTCACGCCAGCACGGATAGACACGGTTGTCGTTTCTCATCAGCATGACGAATCCGTGGAACACGACGAAATAGAAAAAACCATAATCGAACAGATTGTAAAACCTGTTCTAAACCCCACGGGACTTCTCGATGAAAACACAAAATATTATATCAATCCTACAGGAAGATTTGTGAAAGGCGGACCGGACGGCGATTCCGGACTTACGGGACGAAAAATAATTGTCGATACATACGGCGGAATGGGAAGACATGGCGGCGGTGCTTTCAGCGGAAAAGACCCGTCAAAAGTTGACCGTTCAGCCGCATACATGGCTAGGTACATCGCAAAAAATATCGTTGCGGCTGGGCTTTCGGACAGAGCCGAAGTCGAGCTCGCCTATGCAATCGGAGTGCCCTTCCCCATCTCAATTTTTGTGGAAACATTTGGAACGGAAAAAACAGAACGCTCAAAAATCGAAAATGCCGTAAAAAAAATCTTCGATTGCACTCCCGCAGGAATTATAAAGACGCTGAATCTAAAACAGCCGATTTATCAAAAGACCGCAAGTTACGGTCATTTTGGAAGAGACGGTTTTCCGTGGGAACGAACCGACAAAGTATCCGAACTAAGAGAAGCCGCAAAATGATATGCAGTTACTGACGCAGGAAGAAATCTCAACGATTTTTGAACGGTTCAAGGCTCGCGAGCCAAATCCAAAATCGGAACTGAACTATCATTCTGCATACACTCTATTGGTCGCCGTGGTATTGAGCGCGCAAACCACAGATAAAAGCGTGAATCGTGTGACTGAAAACCTTTTCAAACTTGCCGACACGCCGGAAAAAATGCAGGAACTTTCGCAAGAGCAGATTGCGGAACAAATAAAAACCATAGGACTTGCAAAAACCAAAAGCAAAAATGTTCTTATGCTCAGCAAACTGCTCTGTCAGAATTTCGGCGGAAAAGTTCCTTCCTCACGGGAAGAATTGATGACGCTTCCGGGTGTTGGCAGAAAAACCGCAAACGTAGTCTTGAATGTCGTATTCAATCAGCCTACAATGCCGGTTGATACACATCTTTTGCGGATTTGTCCAAAAATCGGGCTTGCGGAAGGAACAACCCCCGAAAGCGTGGAAAAATCCCTTTGCGAGCGGATTCCTTCAAAATATATGCAGCATGCCCATCATTGGCTCATCCTGCATGGAAGATATGTATGTACGGCAAGAAATCCGAAATGCGCTGAATGCATAATAAATGATATTTGCAAGGAAAACAGAAAGAATGGAAGAACTGACACCTAAGAATCAGACATTGGAAGCCATGGGAGATGCTGTTACCCATGCGGCAAACGAAACATTGGGAAAATTCACGGCAAAATTCCTGGATATTCTTCAAAATATCGGCACATGGAAAAATCTGTTTAAATTGCTGGGAGCCTGTATCGTAATATTTGTAATTTGGCTGATTTTTTCGCTCATACGAAAAGGCATAAAAAAAATCCCCGAAACAAAAATGGACGCTCGGCACAAGAACATCACGTTGAGATTTGTCTCCTACACGCTTTACGCAATAATCGTGATGTACATATTCAGTATGTTTGGCGTAAAACTGAGCGCTATTTGGGGTGCGGCAGGAATCGCAGGAATCGCCATAGGATTTGCCGCTCAAACTTCCGTGAGCAACCTGATAAGCGGACTTTTTATAATCGGCGAAAAAAGCATGAAAATCGGCGACTTTATTATCGTGAATGGAGTTTCCGGAACAGTCGATGAGATAGGGCTTCTTTCCGTAAGGATTCACAACATGGACGGACAAATGATTCGGATTCCGAATTCTACAATCATAAATTCAAACTTTCAGAACAACAGTTATTTTAAAATCCGCCGATTTACGTTTTCAACAAAAATGTCATACGAATCGGATTTTGAAAAAGCCTTCGAAATATTAAAAAAAGTTCCTGAAAATTGCCCGACCGTTCTTTCGACTCCGCCGTCAAATGCCTGGCTCGACGGACTTGAAGAAAACGGCATCACAATGACGCTTGCGGTTTGGATAAATTCATCCGACCTTATACAAACAAAAAACGACGTATACGCAAACATCGTAAAACTTTTCAAAGAAAATAATCTGGAAATTCCGGGCAACAGGTTCGATGTAAAGGTCAGGCAGCAATGAATTACTACAAGAATCTAAACTGGTCAATGCTGCTCAAAAAATATCCTGATACAAAAGAAAGAAAATTTGACGTTCAGGAATACCACAAAATTCTTTCAAATGAATTTCCGGATTTCCTTAAAGCGTATGTTCTTACGCCTGCAATGCAGCGGCTTAGCGGAATAGGGCTTTTATGCGGCACAGACTGGACTCCGCTATATAAAAACCGATTCTACTATTCAAGGCTGGACCACAGCATTGGAGTTGCGCTAATTGTCTACAATTTTACAAAAGACAAACGGCAGACTTTGGCTGGACTTTTTCACGACATTTCGACTCCGATTTTCAGCCATGCCTCGGATTTTAGGAAAGGCGATGCCCTTACGCAGACGGCAAGCGAAAACGATACTGAAAAAATGATAAGGGAGTCAAAAGAAATTACGGCTCTCCTTGAAAAAGACGGAATTGCCGTATCGGAAATAGCCGACTACCACAAATACCCGATTGCGGACAATGAACTTCCGCAACTTAGCGCAGACAGATTGGAATATATGTTTCCAAGCGGCGGCGCGCTTTTGGGAAGTTGGAGTTTAAGCGAAATTCAAAACGTTTACGACAAAATCGCCGTTCTTAAAAATGAAGATGAAGTTGACGAATTGGGTTTTACTTCTCTTTCCGAAGCTGAAATTTACTGCGAAAAATTCCTTGAGACCGGACATATACTTCAACTGAACGAAGACAAACTTACTCTTCAACTTCTTGCAGAAATCACAAATTACGGAATCGAATTGGGAATCATAACCGAAGAGGATTGCCTTAAAATCAGCGAAAAAGAAGCGTTTTCTCGTATGAAAAAAGCGGCTGAAAACTCAAGCGACAATTCGGAAATCTTCAGGAAATTTAGAAAACTCCTTAAAACTTTTTACACAATTACAAAAATCGAACACAGCGAAAGTCCGTTGGAAAATCATTTTTGCGTAAATCTGAAAGTAAAACAACGTTACATAAATCCGCTTGTAAAAATCCCGGGGGCGAGCAAAGCATTAAGACTTTCTGAAATCTCAAAAAAATCCGATACCTTGATAAAAGATTTTTTGCAATTCAGCGATTCTTGCTACGGCTGCGTTCCGTTCGCGCTTTAATTTACACCATAAAGCCAATCTGCTAGAATGTCCGCATGGAACAGTACAAAAAAGAATTCATTGACTTTATGGTGGAATGTCAAGTTCTGAAATTCGGCTCGTTTATCCTGAAAAGCGGACGAAAATCCCCGTTTTTCATGAACGCAGGCGCTTATTCCACCGGAAAACAACTGCATCGGCTTGGAAAATTCTATGCCCAAGCAATACATCAAAACTTTGGGGACGATTTTGACATGCTTTTTGGACCAGCTTACAAAGGAATCCCATTGGCAGTCGCGACCGCTATGGCATATTCGGAACTTTATGGAAAAGAGATTCTATATTGTTCGGATCGAAAAGAAGAAAAAGACCATGGAGCGGATGCCGGCAGTTTTTTGGGACACGCCCCCAAAGACGGCGATAGAATTATCATAATCGAAGATGTAACCACATCCGGAAAATCAATAGAAGAAATCTATCCAAAAATAAAGATGTCCGAAAAAACGCCCGATTCAATAAAAATTGTGGGTGAAATCGTAAGTCTTGACCGAATGGAAAAAGCGCCGGATTCAACAAAATCCGCACTCTCTACAATCACAGAAAAATACGGATTTCCGGCAAAAGCAATTGTTTCCATGGCGGATGTCATCGATGTGCTTTATCCGAACATAATCACGGAAAAAATAAAAGATGAAATCGATGCGTACTACAAAGAATGGGGTGCTTTAAACTGACCGGAAAGATTATTTTCAATAAAATTATTTTTTTCTCCGCCATTATTTTCGCTTCGATTTTTACTGCCTGCGAAAAACATCCCGAACGAATCGTTTCGCTTTCGCCATGTGCCACAGAAATTTTATGCGCTGTTGGGGCATTTTCGCAGATTGCGGCACGCTCCGCAGATTCGGATTATCCGAGCGAAGTTCTGTCGATTCCTTCAATGGGTTCTGACAGCGAAAATCTTCCCGACACGGAAGAGCTGATTTCGTTCAAACCCGATTTTGTCTACCTTTCTTCCGGAACTTGCGAACGCTTGATTCCATTCTTAAAATCACAAAAAATCAGGTTTTTTATATCAACGAACCATTCTGTTGATGGGATTTTTTCAGAAATGCGTGAAATCGGAAAAATAACCGGCCACAAAGAAGAATCTGAACTGAAAGTAAAAGAAATCGAAGAGAAAATCAACGAAATCGCCAAAAAATCCGATTCGAATGAAAAATCTATTTACTGGGAGATTTGCGCATTTCCATTTGTAAGCGCCGGGAAAAATTCCGTGATAAGCCAACTCATACAAATCGCAGGCGGGAAAAATATTTTCGACGAACTTAGCGAAGCCTACCCGATTGTAGACGAAAAGTCGATTTTTGAAAAAAATCCGGACATAATCATAATTTCCGGTATGTCCGCACAATCTATGAAATCCATTGAGCAAATAAAAATCAGAGATGGCTGGGAAAATCTTTCTGCGATAAAAAACGGGCGGATCTTTGTTTTGGATTCAAACTACATGGTGCAGCCAAGCCTAAGAATAGCCGACAAAGCTGAACTTATTGCGGATTGCCTAAAAGATTGACTATTTTCCAACACAAAAATTATTGAATATGCTTTCAAGCACATCGTCTGCGCAAACCTCGCCTGTAACTTCGCCAAGGGAATTAAGAGCGTCCTCCAAATCTTGAACAACCGCATCCAAAGAATAGCCGTCCGCCGCCACAAAAATAGAATGCCGAACGCTTTCTAAAGCTTCTTCAACATATTTTTTTTGACGCTCAGAGCCGAGTGCCGCACAATCATGCGCAAAAATAAGCCCGGAAGTTAAAACTTTCTTTACAGCCCGATAAAGTTCAGCAAAGCCCGCACTGTTTTTTGCACTGATTTTTACCTCGGACTTTACACTTGCAAATTCATTTTTTGGAACAGGATTTTGGCAAAGGTCGGATTTATTCCATGCAATGACGCAAGGATTTTTGCATTCCTCAAGGAATTTTTTATCTTCCTCGGACAAGCCTTTTGAGCTGTCAAGCAAATATAGGATAACATCCGCATCCTGGCTAAGATTTTTTGAAATTTCAACGCCTTTAGCCTCAACAAAATCCTCGGTTTGTCTAAGACCTGCCGTGTCAAAAAGCCGAACCGGAATTCCGTCAAAATCTACAAAACTTTCTATCCAATCCCTGGTTGTTCCCTCAATGTCGGAAACTATCGCCCGCTCTTCTTTTAAAATCGCATTGAAAAGACTTGATTTTCCGGCATTCGTTTTTCCGCAAATCACAACCCTTGCGCCGTCCTGATAAAGTTTTTCACCCTTCCAAGAATCGCTCAAACGCCCAAGACGAACCAAGGCATCTTCAAGATTTTTTTTGTCAAAAGAATCGGCTATCGTCTCCTCGTCTTCAGGATATTCAATTTCCACTTCTATTGCGGCAAGCGTATCGGTCAGCAATTTTTTTATGCTGTCTATTTCCGCAAAAAGATTACCGGAAAGTCTACCTACAGCATGACTTCGTCCTTCGGCGGTGCGGCTTTCGATGATTTCTTTGACCGCTTCGGTTCGTGTCAAATCCATTTTTCCGTTGATGAACGCACGAAACGAAAATTCACCTTTTTCCGCCTGCCTAAAACCATTTTCCAACAAAAGATTTTGCACCGCAAGAACAACGCCCGGTCCGCCATGGCATGAAAATTCCACCATATCCTCGCCGGTAAAACTTTTTGGGGAGCGATAAACCGCTGCCATAACCTCGTCGATTTTTACGCCGTCTTTTTGAAGCCAGCCGTAAACCAAGGAGTTTCCCGCAGACGAGACAAGCGCATTGGGGCGTGAAAACACCTTGGAAGCAAGTTCCACGCAACCTTTTCCGGAGCAACGCACGATTCCCAATGCGGCTGGAGCAAGAGCGGTTGCGATTGCGCAAATCGGTTCTTCCGGCGAATATTTTACATTAGACATGGGATTAAAAAATCATTTTGACGACGAGACTTGCAAAATAGGAACAAATCTGCCGTAAATCTTGGAAAAAGAGCCTTCCCTGCGATTCCGCTCATCATAATACATTTGGTCAAGGACGGAAATTCCGTCATCTATATATATGGGCGCACTCTGCGAACCAATTGCAGGCTTCCTGTATTTGGTGTCGGCTTCGTATGCCGTTCCCGGATAAACGTCCGAATCAGAAATATCCGGAGAAAGATTTGTATAGTCTCCGGAATTGTTCCAGTGCATATAACCGCGATTAGCAGCATCTCGCACCCCAAAAATCTCTTTTTGAATGTAATCTTTGTTGTAGTAAGCCCTGTCGTAACGCACATTCAGATAAAACGCCTGCACCCATGGACGAATTATCGCCTGATTTCTTGCCATTATCGTGTTCCGGAAAGTTCCGTAAAAATAGATTCTGTACGGCCGGTCGGGATAAGGCGGATAATCCAAAAAACTCTGCTCAAAATGGCTCGGATAAAACATAGGACCGATAACGTCCACATATTCGACCATCATTTCAACGTCCTGCCCCGTGCGAGTTCCGCTTCTGTACCAACCGTTTGCACCGTATATGTCGATTCCTATGGGAGCATCAATATTTTCGCGAGCATAACGCAAAAAAGAGACAAGCGCACCTTCCTTATCCATGGATTTATCTCGCCATCTGTAGGAAATCTGATTCATGTTCTGACCGTCCGTCGGGAATCTTATGTAATCGAATTGAATCTCATCGAATCCGCGGCTTATCAATTCCTTTGCGATTGCGACATTGTATTCCCAAACTTCAGGGCAATAAGGGTCTACCCAGTTTTCATCGTAATATGATGCCTCTGTTTTTATGACTTCACCCGTAGCGGAATCAATTTCCGACTTATCGTAGGTTTTGATTCCAATCCAAGGCGAATTGGTGCGGTAGTTCCAGACAGCATATTTCCCTTTTCCGTAATTCGCAAGATTTCTGTCCTTGAACGTAACGATTCTTGCGATAAGATACATATCGTCTTTTTTGAATTCCTCGACAAAATGATCTAACTTCATTGCGTATTGGGTAACTTTTCCTTTTTCCACGACAAGCGGATCTTTTGCGTCATACCTAAGAAGACCATAATCGTCTTTCATATCGACAACGATGCTGTTCAGATTATTATCTTTCGCAATTTTTTTGAACTTATCGATTCCGGACTGAAGTCTGCACTGGTAGGCAGAAACGTAAAGGCTCTTTTTGCCGTTCGCCTCTTTTCCGAATTTCGTGTTTATTGTGGACGGATAAAGAAGCCACAATTCGTTCAGGCATACGCCCTTCCCGAATCCTGTCGCCGAAAAAGGAATCCAAGCGGTATTTACAACGCCCGGAACGCAACTCAAACTGTTTTTCCATGAATCGAAATTTGCAGGGATTCCGGCATCCGAATTGTCTTCAAGTTTTAAGCCGCCTACGCCTTCAATCTTCGTGTAAAGCAAAACATTGTTCACCACTGAAAGCCCGTCAAACGTATCGGCAGGCTCTTCGCCCTTATAAATCAGTTCAGCTTTCCGTTCATTCCAGTTAAATTTATAAAGCCGCGGAATATATGTCTGCGAAATATACACGTCAACGCCAAAAGTTCCGTCGCCATTGTTTTTTAACACGGGAAGAATATCGCCGATTTCGTCGGGACTTGTCATGCTCGGAAGCATTTCAAGCCCTGCCGAAACATCGACCCACGAAGGCTTTTTTGCGTCGCAACGATAATACGAGAATCCAAAAATCGGATGGCTCATAAAAACTACCAGTTCAGAACCCTGGGCTTCATCACTTTCAGCGTCATTTCTCTTTATGGGCATCGAAACAATTGCGACCGCCTTGTTTCCCGGCGTGGCTTTGCTCATAGAGCCAATCGATTTCCACGTTTTTCCGCCGTCCTTAGTGATGAAAACGCTATCTTTTGTCGCCGTAACAAGTTGGTTCGAATTCAGCGGATTTATAGAAATATCTTTCAATGTATGGACTTTTGAATCCATCTCCGCCGTCGTTCCGTCAAATTTCATCAGATTAAGAATCGGAAGTCCTTCGTTCCTGAGTTCAAAATTCTCCAAGTCGGAACTAAAAAGGATTCCTTTTGTTGTGCGGAAATACCAACTTTCATGAATCTTGTTTCCTTCGTCGGTTGTTTCCGCCCTCAAAATCTGGTCAACACCGCCTTCTGTCCAAAGCGGAATCGCCTGATTGCTCGAAGAAATCCTGAAAAGTCCCTTGGCAGAACCTGCCAAAAAGAATTTAGTCTCTCCCGAATCTTCCACGGGAACGGCCTGCGCCGGAAGTTTGTATAAAGGTTTTAGATTTTTTGCAAAAATATAATTGAATGAAAGTACAAATGACACAAAAAGGAGAATGCGCTTCATGTTTCGATTATCGGAATATTTTTATAAATATTTAGCGTAGAAAGCCGACCGGAAAAGAGGCGGCAAGGCAAAAACCGGAATAGCAGGACTTACGCATGAGAATCTATATTCCCCTCAAAAATAACCGTTCCCGTAAAAAAAAACTACACTCCCGGCAGCAGCCCTGCCGTTCACCGCGGCTGACCGTAATCGGAGTCGGACTGCGCAAAATTTCTTCGAAATTTTGCTTGCCATCGGTCAGAGCGGCTCGGCGGCATTGCCGCTGCCGAGAGTGCAGTTTTTTTTATTTTATACTATGTCTCTTTTATATGTATACACTTTTCATGCGTAAGCCCTGACCGAAAATAAATCCCGCCTTACCTAAATCGCCTGAAACCCGAATTATATAATATCCCGCAACGCTGCGATTATATCCTGATCGTAAATTTCCTTCTTCTCTTCAAGCAGAAGAATGGCGGCTTCTTTGTCCGTCCCCTTCCTGAAAGAACGGCGGCTTGTCAAAGCGTTGTAACTGTCCGCCACACGTATTATCCGCGCGATTCTTGGGATTTCTTCGCCTTTAAGGCCTTCCGGTATTCCAGAACCGTCCATATTTTCGTGGTGGTAATGCGCCGCCTCAGTAAATATCTGCCAATAACGCTTTGGCACAAACTGAATAAAAGCGTCACCCAAATCTATGTGCCGGTTAAGTTCTTTTCTTTGGCTTTCCGTTAACGTGTCAGCCGCCATTATTGCCGGATCAATCGCAAGAAATCCCGCATCGTAGACCATGCTAGCGCAGCAATACACCAACGCCTCTTGCGGATAAACCCCCAGCCTGATTGCAAGTTTGTACACCAGTTCGGAAACATTTTTGGAATTGTTCTTGCGGTTCGTAACCTGATCTATTTTTGCGCCAAGTTCCTCGCATTTTATCGCCAATTCCTGTAATTCCGCCTTTTCTTCGTCGGAAGGTTCAGGCGGCGGAAGAGCGTCCTGCGCCCAGGTTGAAGACGAACCGACAAGTTTCAATCCGTCTTCGCTGTAAAGCCCCGCTATGCTTCCAAGCATAAGGCGGTTGGTCTGACTTTGGTTTGCAGCCAAAAGCCTGAATGCTTCGGCGTATTGAGACTGCTGGATTTTTGCGTGTTTTGCCAGTGAACGAACAATAAGCATAATCAAAAGCACAATTACAAGAATGACGGCAACAAGCACGACTATGAGTATGAAAATGTTTCTAAAATTGTTCTGGGTTTGGGCGTTCTGCTCACGGGTAATCGCCATGGATTCCTTTAGTGTTTCCGCAAGATTTTCCTGCATTCCTTTAGTTTCAATATCACGGCGTTCCTGTTCGTCGGTTTCGATTTGCCGAATAAGCTTGGAAATTTCAGCGGTATTTATTTCAGGATACAATTC
This sequence comes from uncultured Treponema sp., assembly GCA_938039145.1. Classification (GTDB taxonomy): domain Bacteria; phylum Spirochaetota; class Spirochaetia; order Treponematales; family Treponemataceae; genus Treponema_D. The sequence continues at coordinate 13,041 of CALHVG010000077.1, read as the reverse complement.
AAGGTTCGCCTTGATGTCAGCAAAGTCCTTTCCCGAATATTTCTCCAAAAGCCTTTTCGCCTTCGCCCGGTAAACGGTTCTTCCCAAAATAAGCGCATTCGCCGGAATCTCCGAATCCGTTTGGAACGTTTTCATGACTTTCAAGGCATTGTTTATATTCTTGTACGCCTCTTCGATATTTCCGCTATCCAACGCATCTTCCGCCTTTAAAAGATACCGTTCGCCCAAATGCTCCGTGGACGTTTGAGAAAAGGCGTTTCCTATCAGAATAAAACCTGCGGCAAGCAGTACGACAAACAGTTTATTTCGTAACATTTTCAGCTCCTATGGCTATAACCAATCTGACACGATTTTCCGTTCCTTTACCCTGTAAAGTCCCTTCCCCTTCAAGAAAATCGTATCTTTTATCCCAACATTGAGCGTCATGCGAATTTTATCCGTGGAAGAAATGCAGAAACATTGCGCACAAATCCAGCACAGGCTCGTATTCAAAATCATTATCCACAACGACAAGACTTGCTTTTATGGCAAAATCCGTTTCATATAAGAAAATCTTCCCATAGCATTCATCCTAGAATACGTTCACACGAATTCCGCCGGAAATCTGTGGCACAAGATTTTTTATACCGCCTCCGCCCACAATGCTTATGTCCGTCGGAATAAACCACAAAGAGAATTCCGTATACATCGCGAATGTGCTGAACAGCTTAATATTCTCCAAAGATATTCTAGGGAATTCCAGCTGGGCAAACACTGCGGAAAGAATCTGCGGCTGACCGCTTGCAGTCTGATTGAAGCGTGAGAAATTCGCGCCCACGGCAAGGTTCGCCGAAAGCCAGTCGAAATCATGTCCAAGGAAATAGTTGAACGGCAACCTGACCACATTCGCTATAAGTTTTATACCAATAACATTATCTCCGCCGTAACGCATATTCGTATTCGAGAAAACATTTCTTTGCGCCTGCGTGAACTGCCCCCACTGAACCTGAACCTTTACGTTGTCATCAAAGAATGAAAGTCCCGCTCCGATAGAGTACAGCGTCGCTCCCCAAAAACTGAAGTCCATATAAAGTCCCTGAATGAACGCAGGTACTTCATAAGAAGCCTTGTCTCCCTTCCTAAGAAGAAGGCTCACTTCGGAGAGTTCGATATCATCTCGTGAAAGTCCGCTGAACAGCAGTTCCTGATTGTAATGTCCTCCCGGAGACGGAGCTATAAGCCTTACCGTCGGATCGGTATTGTCAATCTGAATAATGCAACGCTCAATCGCAACATCGCCGTTTTTCATTGTGGCACGGACAAACATAAAGTGATAGCCTTCAGGCAAATCCTTGTTTTCTATACGGTAACTCCACTTTTTATTGCGAGAAACCTGACGGAAGGATTTTCCGTTATCAAAACTTATTTCGATGCGGTCAACCTTTTTCTTTGCGACAGCTTCTCTTTGCTCATTCGTAGCGTTTTTCATTCGGCTGGACATAAGTTCATCTTCGCCAAAAGCATAGCCCGCATGACCGGAAATAAAAGGACGGTTTGCGGCAAATCCGCCGTAATTGAAGTTGTCCACCGTTACCCACGGACCGTATGAAGTGTACTCGACCGTCTGCTCGCGGGACTTTATAACAATTCCGCCTTCAACTTTAGCGTTTACGCGGTATTTATGAGAGCCGGTATTCATCAGCTCAGGCGTAATCTGAAACTTAAAATATCCTGTGCTGTCCGGCATTGTTTCCGCAACCTGATTTCCGTCAACGTACAAAAGAAGCGATTCGATAGTTCTTTCCGCCTCAGCCTGACCGTAAATATTGAAGTTGCCCTGCTTGTGTTCACCCTCAAGCGGATAAAGCAAATCGATTTCCGCCAACGGTTTTGACTTATCAAGCTGAATATTTCGGCTCAAATGCGTTGAATTTCCCGCCTTGTCAAATGCGGAGAACTCCACATTATAAAATCCGTTTTCCATGGACGAAAGGTCTAACGTATTTGCAATTATTCGGTCAAGTTTAAAGTTCACCTTCTGCATTCCGCGCGGAACAACTTTTCCGTCAAGACTTCGAATTGTGGCGAACATTTCCGTTATATCCACGTTGTCAAAAGCATAACCGCTGAAGAACAACGGGCCTGTCGTTATCGCATAATCTTCCGGATAATCAAGCATTATTTCCGGAGAAGAGTTGTCGATGTTCAGCGAGGTGGAATACAGTCCCTGAATTCCGTAATTGTCAAAAATCTTCAGGAAGACAACCTGCGTTCCGTCCGGAACTGTTCTTGTATCAAATGTGTACGACCAGTCTTCTTTTCCGGATGCAAGGTTATACGAGTTTCCGTTATCAAGCGAGACAAATACTTTGTCGATTCCGTTTTTGTCGCTCGCCTTTCCCGAAAGCGTAACCGCACCTTTTACAGCTTTATCGATTGACGGATTTATCATGGAACCTCTAGGTTCTTCCGTTGATATTCTGAATTTCCGTTCAGCCGCCTGACCTTTTACGCCGTTTATATCAACCGCATAAACCGAAATCGTGTGTTCGTTGTCAACCAACGAAGCGAACGGAACATCAATTGAAAAACTTGCGGAACTGCCTTCAAGCTGGATATAGTTTCCGTTGTCTATGCGGTAATAGATTTGTGAAGCGCCGTCATCATCGTATACAACACCCGAAATCGTAAAATCTCTTGTAACAACTTCATTTTCGATAGGAAGATGAATCTCCGCAACCGGCAAGTCGGACTTCGCATCTATTACGAATTTCCAAGAGCCTACGCTCGCGGTATTTCCCGCTTCATCAACAAATTCAAACGACATTGAAGCATCAATCGGCATAGTATCCGTACCGATATGCGTCATCACAAAACTATCAGCCGGAAGTTCAACTTTCTGCTGCGGAACTTTCGCCCCCGAAGGCGCCACATAATAAACTTTTCCGAGGCTTCCTTCATCGCGAACCCTGAACCCGATAAGATTATCGCCGTTTACAACCGCGCCGTCCGTAGGCATCACAACCTCAACCGTAGGAGGTGTCGTATCCCTCTGAACTGCGGTTCTTCTTGTGGTAATTTGACCTTCGGAATTGTAAATTCTTACGTCAATGCCGATTATTCCGTCTTCAAAATCGGAAAGGTCTTGCGTGCCTTTGAATGTAGCTCCGCCCGCTGCACCAGCCGCCGGAGAAACTGAAAGAATTTTCCAAGTCAATCCGCCGTCAACTGAATATTCCGCGGCTTTTACTCCAAGAGAATCATATGCGGTTCCGGCGATGCTCAGGCTTTTCCTAACCCACGAATACGGCTCCGGAGTTGTTATAACGATTTCAGGCGCCGCCGAATTTAACGAAGGCTCACCCTCCGTCTCTTCCGACGGATTTACATTTACATCGGAAGAAGCCGCCTGCACTTCAACATTCACGGAAACGGAGTCTCCCTTTGCTCCGTTTTTATCCACCGCATACACAAGCACCGTATGCTTTCCCGGAAGAATTTTATTTTCATCCGCCAAATTTATACAGAAAACTCCCGGAGTTTGCTCTTCGATTAATTTTCCGTTGTCAAGTTTATAGAAAATCGACTTGATTCCGTCGCTGTCCTTGGCTATACCGCGGATGAAAAAATCGTTTCCGGAAGCTATTACCGCTCCGGGCGCAGGTTCAGTCAATTTTACAGTAGGTTTTCCCAACGACTGATTCAGCAAAATTGTCCTTGAAGCCGAAACGATGTTTCCCACCAAGTCTTTTCCGGTTATCGTGAATCTCCTTGCATTATCCTTTGAGTCGGTAGTGTCAAAAACGATTCCCCAATACGGATTTCCCTGAACAATATCCAACGAACCCGATTCCTTGCCGAAAGTCCATTGCAACTCTGATATTCCAAGAATATCCTTGGCGATACCGACAACCGCAACTTTTCCGCATTGCGGCTCGCCTACGGCAGGAGACATTATGCTGATTTCAGGCGGAGTGTTGTCTATGAAATAGAGGAAAGAATATACGCCCGTAGAGCCGGAATTATCCAACGCCTTGAACCACAAAACCGAAGGTCCGTCGGGGAACTTTTTCGAGTCCAAGGAAAACGCAAATTCCTTGGACTCGCCTTTATCTTTGAGCGGAAGATTTTTGAATGTGTTTCCGTTATCCACAGAATATGCAAGGCTTTTTATTCCGTTTCCGTCCGACACAGTTCCTGAAAACATCACCTCGCCGGAAACAAGCTCGCCCATCACATGCTCATTCATGCTTGTAACAGGCTGACGACGGTCAAGGTTCCATGAAAGCTTTACCGATTTTCCCGAAAGCCCGTTGATATCCGTGCCCCTAACCTCAATCGTGTGAGGTCCTTCTTCAAGAAGCGACGTATCAAGATAGTAAGACCAGAACTCCTTTCCTGTGGCACGCACCGGATCTTCGGTGTCCCCGTCAAGAATGAGTTCCACAAAGTCAACAGCATCGTCGTCCACACAGATTCCGACAATGTTCAGGTTTCCCACAATCCTCATGTCTTGCTGCGGATTTGTGATTCCGCACACAGGAAGGTCCGAATCCGGATCTATGCTGATATTGTGAGGTCCTTCTATGTGGATATTTCCGCCAAGGTCCTTAGCCTTGACCAATATGTTATATTTACCCTTCTTTTTATCGGATAAATCAAAGGTTTCCTGCCAACTTTCAAGATTTTCGACATCGATTTGAGTGATGTCCTTTGCCCCGTGAGCAAACAAACCTTGAACCACAAAAAAAAGACATAGGACTAAAAAAGATTTCCTAATACACTGTTGCGTAGCATTCATCAAGTAGAATCTCCTCTGTTTTCGCTATGATATCAGTTTAATTAAAAACTGAATATAGTTGACACATTTTCCCTTTTAGACATTTACGGCATTTTCTACATAATTCTTTAATTTGAGGTAGAATTGAACAAGCACGGATAGATTTTTAGATAAAAGAGGCAGTGTTATGAAATCACTTCAGCAAATGTACGATGAATGTAACAGAATTGTGTTTTTCGGAGGGGCGGGAGTTTCCACGGAAAGCGGAATCCCTGACTTCAGAAGCCAGGACGGACTTTATTCACAACGCTGGAAGTATCCGCCGGAACAAATAATCAGCCGGACTTTCTTTCAGGCACGGACAAAGGAATTCTACGAGTTTTACCGAGAAAAACTTATCATAAAAGGGGTGAAGCCGAACAAAGCCCATCTTGCGTTGGCAAAAATGGAAGAAGCGGGAAAACTGCTTGCCATCGTAACGCAGAATATCGACGGATTGCATCAGGCGGCAGGAAGCAAGAATGTTTTTGAACTCCACGGAAGCATCCTTAGAAACTATTGCACAGGCTGCGGCGAATCCTACGGCGTGGATTTTATCGACAAAGAAAGCCGAACGGACGAAGGAATCCCCCGTTGCACAAAATGCGGAAAAATCGTGAAACCCGATGTCGTTCTGTACGAGGAAGCGCTGGATAACGATGTCATAACCGGAGCGGTAAATGCCATAATTCAGGCGGATATGCTTATAATAGGCGGAACATCACTCGTCGTTTATCCGGCGGCAGGACTTGTAGATTACTTTAAGGGAAAATATCTTGTGCTGATAAACAAGACCCCGACCCAAAGCGACGGAAAAGCAGATTTGGTAATCCGGGACAGCATAGGCGAAGTCCTTGATAAAATAAGTATCGCCTAGCAAAAACTATCGGGAAAAGAAGCGGTATATTCTTTATCAAAACGATTAGGCATTAATTGTCAAAGGTGTTTTGATAAGACGTGCAAAAGGTCTTTGACAAGGCGTACAAAATCTATGCTTTTGCCGTGCATGGATAGCCGAAAACGATTTCCCGCAGCTCTTTAAGCGGCACGGCTCCTGCCGAATACCTTGTCCGCACTATCACCTTGACAGGTCCTGCGGCGAGGTTCTTCGGCACTCGGGCGACGATTTGGCTTGGCTTGTTGATGGGAAGCCGATGGGTAGTTTTTATTTCCGTTCCATCTTCCATAGCAAAGAAGACGTCTTGCCGGCTGTCTTTCTCGTCGATTTTGAGCTTCTCTCCTTCGATGATGATGTCATCTCCTATTGTGAGCGTGCCGTAGTTCAAGCCCGTAGCCGAGTCCATAACCGAAGCGATTCTTGCGCTCGACTCTTTTGCGCCCAGAACCTTAACGCTGACTGCCTCAAGTACGGCTCGCAGGTCGGCGGCGGGTACAAGGTCGACCGTCCTCTTGTGGACTTTTTCGTCATAGGCGGAGTTTTCAGTCTCCGGGTGGCGGGTAAAGCTGGTCTTACAACCTTTCACTTTTCTACCGCCACCCCAAGTTTTCCTTTCAGGAAAACTTGTATAAGACATCTTGCACAAATCGGACGTTCGGTCCGATTCGTGGGGCGGACATACCAAGCGTTACACAATGAACGATGCCTAACTATGTCTGTCTACTACAATGAACACTTCCTCTTGCAAGAATCGGGCTTTTGCCCGATTCTTGGGGCGGACATACGAATCGTTATACGCTGAACGATGCCTAACTATGTCCGCCGCCCGGTCAAGATAGACACACTTGCTCGGGTGGACATGTCCTGAGCCTCAGGCGTATCGGGCAAGACTGTGGGCTTTTCACTGCGAGCACACTACACGTAAGCCGCGCTCCGAGCCTTTATTTTTGGGCGGAAGCCATTCCTTAAACGCACGAGAGATGTGCGTTGCAGTGCGGCTATCCCAGTTTCCGCCACGTGCGAGACGGGCATCGGAAGAAGACGAGTACTTCTCCCAGCAGAATTCAAATACGTTCCCGCTCATGTCGTATAAGCCGTAGCCGTTCGGCTTTTTCGTCTTTACTTCATGCGTTTTCCAATCACAGTTCACTCTGTACCACGCATACTCACCAAGCTTACTTTCATCATTCGTGCCTGGCCACTTATCCTCCGTGCCGCTCTTAGCAGCCCACTCCCATTCATTTTCATACGGCAGGCGAAAGCCTTTTTTGTCGCCTCTTATTTCAGGTATTTGATTTGCTTCTAATGCCTTTTTGTCATATACGATTCCCAGAACCCTATATACACACTCATTGTCTGAGCCGGTTACTTTCTTGGTAAGCTCATTGCAGAATACTATACACTCATACCAGTTTACATTTTCCACAGGATTTTTAAGGCTATCTTTAAAGTGGCTCGGGTTCTCTCCCATCACAGCCTGCCATAGTTCCTGCGTTACTTCCGTCTCCCCAATGCGGTAGGCGGAAATATTTACCTGATGCGGTCTGTTATCGAGTTGATCGTTGTGTCCGACAGTGCCGTTTGTTACGGCGTCGATGTCTTTCATCAAAAAACGGACGCTTTCCGCCGTGCAAACCGTGCCTTGTATAAAGCGTACCTTGACCTCGGTGTTTGCCGTTACAATTAGTTTTGCGGTGTCGTTGTAGGCTGTTCCGCTGCCGTTTTCAAACGAAGCGCCGGTTATCGTCCAGCTCTCTACCGCATAGCCTGTCGCCGGTGTTGCGGTAAAGGTGATGACTTTGCCTTGTTTAATATTATCGTTCGAATGGATTTCTTTTCCGTCAACTTCCGCCTTAATCGTGCCGTTTGAGCCTTCTACGCTGAATGTTATGGTGTGCTGAGGTATGGCTTCAAAACTCACGCTGATTATGCAAGCTTTGGTTACGGTGTGTTCGTACTCTGTCTTTGTGCCAGCTTCGGCGATTGGGTTGCTATCTATCTTCCAGCCTTTGACACGATAGCCAGCGTTAGGTGTTGCCGAAAATGTTACCTTTTTGCCTTGCTCCACACTGATTGGGCTTGCCTCTGTTTCAGGGATGCCGTCCGCCTTTGCAGTGAGTTTGCCGTTTCCGCCTTCCACGTTGAAGGTGATGGCGTGAGTTTCCTCAAGCTGAATGTCCACTTCCGTTCCTTCCTGCTTTTCTTTCAGTAACTTCCAGTTCCTGCCAATTGCACCGAGAGCTGCAGTTTTAAGGCTTTCGGGCTTGGTGTAGTCTTTGCGGTTGCCTTCTTCAACGTCTGTCTTTTCGGTGTAAAGCGTCGCCGTTGCATTATCGCCTGCATCCCGAGTCGGCAATGCCTGCAGTATCGCTGTCATCGCTTCGGTATCAATCTTATTTGCGTAGCAACTAAGGCGTTTTAGTGCGGTTAAGCCAGAGATGTTGATAGAAGTAAGCTGATTGCCGTGTATGCCCAACATCTCCAAAGACTTTAAGCCTTGCACGTCAATAGCGGTGAGTTTGTTTCTAAAACAGCCCAACTTTTGCAATGCGGTACAACCAGACACATTGAGGGTGGCGAGCTTGTTGTTGTAGCAGTTCAGCGTTTGCAAAGAGGTCAAGCCGTGTACGTCGAGGGCGGTAAGCTTATTGCCGTCGCAATTAAGGTCAGTGATTTTGCCTCTAAGGACAACCTTTGTGCCTTTTGCGCGCAGTGTGCCATCTTCCTCGCTTTCAAGCGTCGTCTCGGTGCAGCCTTCCACCTCAATGGGCTTACCGTCAGCCGTCTTTGCCGTAACATCGATGGTGAGGTTGGCGGGGTCGAGCATGAGTATGGCTTCTTCCGGTATAAGTTCAAAACTCACGGTGATTGCGCAAGCCTTGGTTACGGTGTGCTTGTATTCCGTGCCTTTGCCTGCTTCGGCGATGGGCTTGCCGTCGAGCGTCCAGCCTTTCACCTGATAGCCTTCGTTAGCTTGAGCCGTGAATGTTACGGATTTACCTTGCTCCACGGAGATTGGGCTTTTATCCGTTTCGGCTATGCCTTCCGCAGTCGCTTTGAGCGTGCCGTTATCGCCTTCCACGCTAAAAGTGATGGCGTGCTTGGGCGCATCTCCATTGATTGTCTGCTTACACGCAGCAAGAAACACTGCCTGCGTCAAAATTGCGGCTATGATGAGCGCCGCAGCTCCCAGCTTCGACAAGGCACTGAATGCCTTTGGTTTTGAATTACTTCGTTCCATCTATTGACTCCTTGTCTAAGGGAATGATTCCCTTATGATTCCTTTATTCAAATAGTGTTTTGTAAGGGGGAGGGGGACGGCGGTGAAACTAGTCTTATGACTTTTTACTTTTCTTCCGCCGTCCCACGTTTGCCCTATGGCAAACGTGTATAACCTATCTTGCAAGTATCGGGGAGTTCCCCGAATTGTTTTGCAGGCTTTAGCTGTCTAAATCTCTTCTGGACTTTGGTGCTCATCCAATTTTAACATCTTCCAGCGCTTTGCTTTTGCGCCTTCAAAGGCGGCTTTAAGGCTTTCGGGAGTGCTGAAGTCTTTGCAGTTGCCTTCGGTAACGCCTGTTTCTTCGGTGTAAAGAACGCATACACCACCACTTTCCTTTCGGTCCGGCAAATCGTTAAAGATCTTTATGAACGCTTCGGCATTAAGTTTGTTGTTTGATAAGCCCACGATTTTCAATGAGGCGCAACCTTTTACGTTAAGGGAGACAAGCTTATTGTAATCGCAGCCAAAATCTTCCAATACGGCTAAGTTTTGCAGATTAAGGGCAGTAAGCTGATTGCTCCAGCAGCTAAGTACTTGCAAAGCGGTCAAGCCTTGCACGTTAAGTTCAGTAAGCTTATTCTCGTGGCACTCCAGCCGTTGCAAAGCAGTAAAACCCTGCACGTCAAGTTCGGTAAGCTGATTCTCCCCGCAGACCAGTTCTTTCAAAGTAGTCAAGCCCTGCATGTTAAGAGCGGTGAGCTGATTTTTGTCGCAGTAAAGTTTTTGCAATGAAGTCAAGCCTTGCACGTTAAGGGTGGAAAGCTTATTGTCGTTGCAGTAAAGTTCGGTGATGTCTCCTTTAAGGACAACCCTTGTATCTTTTGCAGTCAGTGTGGTTTCTGCCTCATTTGCAAGCGTTGCTACAGTGCAACCTTCCACCACTATGGCAGAGCCGTCAGAAGTTTTTGCCTTGACCTCGATGGTAAGCTTATCGGGATTCAGGATAAGCACAGCACCACCTTCGACAGAGGCAATTTCAAAACTTACGGTGATTGCGCAAGCCTTGGTTACGGTGTGCTTGTATTCCGTGCTTTTGCCTGCTTCGGCGATTGTCTTGCCGTCGAGCGTCCAGCCTTTCACTTGATAGCCTGTGTTAGCTTGAGCCGTGAAGGTGATGACTTTGCCCTCTTCCACTTTGTCGCCTGAATTGATTTCGCCCTCGCCCGTATTTGCTTTGAGCGTGCCGTTATCGTCTTCCACGCTAAAAGTGATGTCGTGCTTGGGCGCATTCCCACCGACTGTCTGCTTGCAGCCGATAAGTGCGATGAGCAGCACGAAAGCCGCTCCCAAAAAGGCAAACGCCTTAGTTTTTGAATTACCTTTTTTCACAGTAATCCCTCCTTGAAAAGATTTGAAACACAGCCTTTGTGTGAATGCGCAAAAGCTATGCAGAAATAAGAAAGCATGCCTAAGGGAACGGATTCCTTTCGGTACGCTCGATGTGCAATAGTTTGAGAAAATTGTCTTGTTGTATCTTGAGTATGGCTTACACCGAACAGGCGAACGGTTATGCGGCACGAACACACTTTGCAAAGTGCTAGAACGCTTTTTTGCGTGTGCTTGTCTGAAACTATACTGCCAGCAATTCTTTTATCTCTCACCACTATGCAATATATTCTATTTTTACATGGTTTTCAACGCTTTGGCTTTTTTTAATGAGTGATTGAATTGTCCGATTACCTTTGATAGCCCTGCTCGCCCGAATGTGTACCCCTCACCCGGACGGATGGATGCCCATGCTCCGAGCGGGTCAGGGGGTCTGATCCGAACGGACCGCCATGTCCGATCCGAGCGATACGAACTGCTCCCTCCGAACGAAGGGAATGTCTCCCTACGAGCATAGGGAACATCTCCATACGGGCGAGGGGAAGCGTTCCCTTCGAGCGATGCGAATGGCTCGCATAAGGCTATGCGAGAAGTTCGCATCGCTTTATGCGAGAGGTTCGAATGCCTCGATGCGAGAGGTTCGCATAGGGCAGTACCGGGCGATTTAATTCACCTTGATTTCGCCGAGTTATTTGAGCGTGTCGCGCTTTGCCCCGTCCGCCATTTTTGAGCCGCCTGCCGATTGTAGGCGACACTCTATACGGCGCGCCGGAATACAAGCGCACAATGCTCCACGCACAAAGTTTGACTTTTCAGCACCCCGTCAGCGGAAAAACGATAACCGTGAGCGCGCCGCTGCCGAATGAGTTTTTGCGCTGAAAACAAAGATATGGGAACCTCTAAAAACTTCAGTTTTTAGAGGTTTTCCTTAGATTTAGTTTGCGATGTTTTATTTTAAGCCATTACAATATAAAGGCTTAAAATAAAACTCGACGGGCATCTCTAAAAATCTAACCGAGTTTTTAGAGATGCCCATATGCAATTAAAGCAAAAAAAATCTGCCGAAAAAGTAATGCGCTTTTTCGGCAGACTGTTTTACCGCGCTTTCGGTATTTGAAACCTTGCTATGAAAGAATTAAAGCTGGTACGGATGGAATTTCAATGTAACTTCTTCCGACGGACCGCTTTTCTTGGCTTTCATGCTGACTTTGCCGTCTGTATCTACAACAGGCTTTTCAAAAATCCATTTGCCGTTTTCAGAGTCGGTTTGACCGGTTCCATCATCCTTTTTCTCAGAATAAGTAAATTCGGTATAGTCTGAATTGAATTTCCCATAATAAGTATTAGAACCGACTTCTAACTTCCATTTATCATTACCACTTCGATATATATTAGACCAGTATCCGAAGCTGTTATTTTCATACCAGCTTCTGTTTTCATCGTAGATATATTTTGCTTCAAACCCGACTCCCTTCGGATACCAGGTCTTATCGCTCTCTGATGATACTTTGTATTTATATTTAATATTCGTAAAAAACTCTTTAGATACTTCTTTTCGAACGTTAGCATTTGCTGCAGCTTCAACTTTTTCAAGCATTTGGTAGAAAGGTAATGCATCAGATATATTATGATAAGCAGCTATCTCTTTTATTTCTTCTTCGCAGTAGTTTTTTATGCCCGCAGTTTTTTTATCTTCAGAAAGAGCTTTAAAGTCGTCCTTTGTAGAAGTTTCTGTCATTCCTTCAAAATGCTTACGGATCTTCTCTTTGTTAAGAATATAGTCGATCAGCTCATCGTCATTTTTTAAGCTCTTTCCTTCAAATGCCTTTACACCCTTTCTAAGATTTTCAAGATTCGGATGCTCGTGTGCTTCTTTGACATCGGAAATAGCCTTTAAGTTTTCTGCAATTAGAGCATTTATATATTTTTCTTTATCCAAAAAATCGCCGTTCTTGAAAACATGAGTTTTAGAAACCGTAATGATTTCGTTATTTGTATCTGCCGTATAAGTGAATTTTTGATTGTTCTCCTGATACTCAGTATATGTTTTTGTAAGCGTTGTACCGTCAAAAGCAAATGTAGTTTTGTTTCCGTAGTAATCTAAATACACAAATTCAGGGATACGCTCTATCAAAACCGTAATCTGCTTTGTTTTTTCTTTTCCTTCACAGGTAAGCTTTACGGAAAGCTGTGCGGTTACATCGATAATATCGCGGTGTACGGTGATTTTTTTTGTAGACGAGTTGTATTTTAAGTGCTTTTCATCGTTTGATGATGTGTATTCAATAGTTACCGTCTTATCTTCCACCAATATTGATTCCTGCACATCGATGTCTTGAGCTTCGTATTTGGTTTTATCGTAGTCTACCGGAATTGTAACTGAATCAAGAAGCTCATCTAAAGAAAGCTCTTTATTCTTTTGCGCAATTTTTACGGTAAAGGTCTTTTTGACGGAAGCCTCGCCCTTTGTTATCGTTGCGGTAAGTTCAACTTCATCAAAGCCAGTTCCGTCTTTATGCGTAACGTTCCCTTCCGAATCGATAAGATCGGGATTCGATTTCCACGTTACCGTAACACCTTCACCGCCTTTGGGCAGAATAATCTTATTCTGCGCTTTACCGACGATTTCCTGCACGGTAAGAGTATCTTTTACGGTGTTTACAGTTTTTTCATCATTAATTTTCTGGGGATTAGGCGTGCCGGGAGTCTCTTCCCCTGAAGTCGCCGTATTGCATG
>CALHVG010000076.1 GCA_938039145.1 uncultured Treponema sp. | reverse complement strand
GGAATCGTAAATGGGAACGTTCAGGTTCTTCCGACTCCGTTTTGGTTTTTTCTTCCAAGGCACAAGGATGCAAATATTGTAATTGAAAAAGAAAAAAGCGGTTCCGCGGTTCAGAAGGATGCGGCAATCGAGTCCAAGCCTGCAAAAAAATCTGAGGCGGAAAAATCCGTTCCGCCCGCGGCTGAAACTTCTTCCGATGGCGAACCGCCCAAAGCTCTTAAACTTCAACTTGGGCTTTTTAAGGAAAAAAGCAATGCGATTTCTTTTGTGGAGCGCCTTTCCCAAAAGGGATTTTCCGCCTACGTGCAGGAAGAAAAACGTGCGAGCGGAACAACTTATTATATCGTCGTGATTGACGAAAATCCCGAAGGTTCAATGGGCTTAAAACTCAAGAGCGCAGGTTTTGAAAACTATCCGATATTCTGACTTTCAGAAAAATTGAATTTGTTTTTACGTTTTTTATATCGGATTTTAAAAATTATTCCGTATTTGCTTTAACCGTGCCGTTTTTCAATGAATATTTAAAGCAATTTTTGAAGAGAACGATGCGTTTTTCATTTTTCAATTTTTTTTGAAAAAGTTGGAGTAATTTTTCTTCTGTTCGGCAAAAATCCGTCTGATTTGGAGACACTCGTTCATGCTTTGTCCGCCCTGCTCAGGTCTTACGGACAAAATATTTGACCGATTGCTTGAATTGTAGTAACATAGACGCTAACGTAATGCAAGTTTTGTGCTCTGGAGAACAACAAAATATGATAGCAAACAATAACAGCATAATAACCGGTTTTGATGATGAAAAAGACGACAGCCTCAAAATCATGCTTGAAAAGGCGGATTCAATTCCGAACGGCATTTTCATCTATTTGAACGGATACATAGACACATATAACTCTAACTTTTTTCAGAAAAAAATCACAAAGATTGTCGAATCCGGATTTATAAATCTTGTATTTAATTGCTCCGCCTTGAATTACGTTTCTTCTACCGGCATAGGCTCCTTTACGGCTTTTCTAAAAATGCTGAAGCCTAAAGGCGGCGATGTCGTTCTTCTTGAAATTCAGCCGAAAGTTTACGAAGTTTTTCAGCTTTTGGGATTTTCGCAGTTTTTCAACATCAAGGACACGTCGGAAGATGTTATAAATCATTTCAGAAACGGCGGAGCTTCGTCGGATGCGATTTTTCCGAAGGTGTTCGGTTGTCCGCTTTGCGGAAAACATCTTAGGGCTACACGTGCAGGAAGATTCAGATGTTCCGAATGTAAGTCCATCATTGCAATCGACGAAAAAGGTACGGTTTCTTTGGGCTGAACTTGCTAAAAATGACAGCAAAAGTCTATCGGCTTGCTGTTTGATTTCCGCATTCAGTTCACTGAAAATCCACAAAAATTGCCGCTTTTTCCACAAGTTATCCACAAAATGGGCGACTTATCCACAATATCTACATTGGGTTTGTTTTAATTATTTCTGCGGAATGATATAATTCGTTCCGTATGATAAAACTGGTTTCGTTTTTAGGAAATTACGGTCGGGAATATGAAAAAACTCGCCATAACATTGCGTGGCAATTTGAAGAAAGTCTTTTTTTTAAAGATAAACTTTCTTGGCAGAAGAAATTCAAAGGGAACTATTGCGCAGTTTCTTTGGAAGACCTTGCAAACTGGTGCAGCGGCGAAGGTGTACTTTCGAAAAAAGACGGCTCTCCCGTCCGCATTCCTGAAGAGGCGCCTCGGCAAATATATTTTCTAAAACCCGAAACGTACATGAATCTTTCCGGCGAAAGCATTATTGAGCTTTCGAACTTTTATAAAATAAAGCCGGAGGAAATCCTTGTCGTTCACGATGAACTTGAGCTTCCGTTCGGGATTGTGAGTTTGAAATGGAGCGGAGGTCTTGGCGGGCATAACGGGCTTAGGTCTGTAAAATCTGTTTTTGGAACGCAGGATTTTTGGCGGCTTCGATTTGGGCTTACAAAACCCGCTGGAAAAGACATCGCCGATTATGTGTTGAGTCCTTTTTCCGAGGACGAACGGATTTCCCTTTCGCAGATTTTTCCGATTGTCGCCGTGCTTTTTTGCAAAGCGATTTTTTCAAAAGACATGGCGGTTTTTCTTCCTGAATGGTCAAAGAAAAAGGTCATTGCTTAAAAGTCTTAAAAATCATGAAACGGAAAGATTCTAAAATGTACGATTTGCCGCAGAATTCTCAAAAAAACTCGAAAAAATCCGATTTTCAAAATTCGAACGCGTTTGAAATTGCCGATAAAAACGAAAGTTTTGCGTTGGATGAAATTCCGCAGGGACTTTCGCCTGTTTCAAAAGCTTTGGAATATCAAAAGGCGGCGGCAACTCTCGGCTTTGAGTGGAAAAATCTTTCTGACATTAGAGAAAAAGTGCTTGAAGAATTGAACGAAGTTTGTGAGGCGTATGATGAATTTGTAAAGAAAAATCAGGATGCTTCCGATTCGAGCCGGGCGCAAAATGACAAAAACGCCGCCTTTCTTCATGTTGAGGAAGAAATCGGCGACCTGCTTTTTGCGGTGGTCGATTACGCAAGAAAATTGAGCGTTGACGCGGAATCCGCTCTTTTTAAGGCAAATGAAAAATTTTACAGGCGTTTTTCTTTTGTGCAGAAACGAATGACTGAAAATCTCATTCCGCAAAATTTTCAAAATATTGACATGATGGAAAAGTTTTGGAATGAAGCAAAATCAAAAGGACTTTGAAAATTAAAACTTGCATTTAAATGCCGTGTAAATTCCTATGTTCATTTTGGGGATTTTGTATTTCCAATTGACAGAAAATTGCAGCGATGAAAATTCCGTTTTTTCGCCTTCCGTTTTTATCGTGCAGGAAGTTTTTGCGGTCATGTTTATAATTGCAGGAGTTGAGGCTGAAACTTCCGCTTTTAGGGTTGAAGAAAAACTTTTATTTTCATGCGGAAGAGTAAAGCTGTAATTTACAGATGTTTTCAAAAATATTTTATTCAAGAAAGTAACGCTCAGATTTTCGGAATAAGTTGCGCTTTCCCACGACAAGTTTTCATTGTCGATTAGTAAGTTTTTGCTTTGTGAACTTAATTTTACAATAAAAAGTTTTGTAGTTCCTTCAAATCCGCTAAGAAAATTGACGGAAGAAATTTTTTCTCCGTTTGATTTCAGTTTGTCCTCATAAAACCCTGAAAATCCCAGCCGTATTTTTAATCTGTTTTTGAATCCGTAAAGCGAAACATACGGATTCAAAAAAAAGTTCTGCAAAGTTTTTAGATTTTTCCCTGAGCTTGTGAAAATCCATGGATTTGATGCGTAAAAATATCCTGAAGAAATGCCCAAAAATCCGAAGGAAAGCGTATTTTCCGCCGAAAATGTCCAGTCGAACTGTGCGCTGCGGTTTTCGTAAAGGTTGAAGACGGCTTTTGCGTTTACGATTTTGTTTGAAAACGATGCTTGAGATGATGAGGAAAAATAAAAATGTTCCGGGAAATAGTCGTTTGAGGAAAACCAGCTTGAATTTTTGTTGGAAAATTTAAAAACTCCGACCGTTTCTGAAAATCCTAGAAAATTCATGCGCTTTTTTCCGACGGGAATTTGTGCGTAAACGCCTGATACAAATTCGTTTTCTTCGTTCGTGAAAAGCGAAAATTCAAGCGAATATTTTTTCTTCATGAACGGAGAAAAATCGTAGCTGAAAAATGCGGAAAGCGGTGCGTCCGATTTTGAGGGGCTTGTGCATATTGCAGAAAGTTTTTGCGTTTTGGGAGAAACTTTTGTGAATGCGTTTGCGCTTTTTGTCAGGGCGGGATTTTTCATTGCCGAAAGGCTTCCGCTTGCGTTCAGCGTGCCGAAATCCAGCCGAATCGGATATTTTTTGTAAAATTCAGATTGTTTTTTTAAATCCAGCGAAAAACTCCATGCGGGATTGTAAAACGACGGAACGGAAGAAAAATTTGTCTTCGAAAATTTCCATGAAAATTTTCCTTTCAGTCCCGGAAATTCCAGCGCGCTTGTTTGCGAAATTGCGTATCCTGAACTGTTCGTTTTTTCCGAATCCGAATAAAACGACGCGGCTAATTTTGTGCTGATTTTTACAAAGTTTTGTTCCGCCGCAAGTTTTTGGAATCCGAACGCAAAAAACACGAAAATCGCAGTAATCGAAAAAATAATTTTTTGTCTCATGTGATTATTTAGCGAATTAGTTTTAAAAACTGAAGATAATTTGTTAAAATTGTCTGTATATTAAAAGAATGAGCGGTTTGCTTTTGGGCAGGCCGTTTGCAAAACTTAATTGAAGGGGAACAAAATGAAAGAAGGAACGCTTGAATTTGACGAAATTGAAGGAAAATTCTGCATCGCAAATGAAGAAGAAAATGCAATCTTACGGCATCTTGATTTCGGCGATAAATTTGAAGTCAAGGTGGATGACAAATGGGTAGAAACTTGCCTTGTGATTGGACAAAACGAACATGGCGATATGATTTTTAATTTGAAGGACACGCCTTATTCGGAATTCTTGAACGGGCTTCCGGCAAGATAAAAATCACGGAGCGGAAAATTATTTTTCTTTGTGCCTTCTGTCGAGTTCGCCGTAAACATCATTCCAATTTACGCCTTCTTTGTACATAAGGACACTTACAAAATACAGTAAATCGCAGGCTTCCCAGACAACTTCATCTTTTGTCTCCGCCTCGCAGATTTCTTCCGCTTCTTCTTCGATTTTCTCGCGGACACGCTTTTCGTCCAATGTTGCCGTATAGCTTCCGGGCTTCGGATTTGAAAAACGTTCTGCAATTGTTCCGTAAAGGCGTTCCAGCGTAGATTTTTCGTCCGGAGCGGAAGAAAAGCACGTTCTGCCTCCCGTGTGGCACGCTCCGCCGATTGGAATAACTGTCGCAAGAATGGTGTCTCTGTCGCAGTCGGCGCGCAGTTTTACCAACTCAAGAAAATTTCCGCTGGTTTCGCCCTTTGTCCAAAGCGTGTTTCTTGTTCTGCTGAAAAATGTGAGTTTTCCGCTTTCGAATGTTTTGTGCAGCGCCTCTTTGTTTGCGTAGCCCATCATAAGAACTTCGCGGCTCCGCTCGTCCTGTGCAATTACCGGAATCAGTCCGCCGGTCTTTTTCCAGTCAAGGCATTTTTCAAAACTGCTTTTAAGCGAAACTTTTCCGGTGTAAAGCGCCATTCCAAGCTGAACGTCGCAATGCATTTTTTCAAGAGTTTCTATTTCTTCTTCGGACGAAACTCCGCCTGCAATTACAACTCGGCAGCTTACGGCAGCGCGGAGTTTTTTTGCCATTTCAAGGTTTGTACCGAGCATACAGCCTTCTTTTTCGATGCATGTAAAAAGAAGCTCGGAGCAATATTTTTCTGCGAGCGCCGCCCCTTCTATAAAAGAAAGATTTATGGTTTCGCGCCAGCCTTTTATGGCGATTTTCCCGTCAAGGGCATCCACCCCGATTATTATCCGCTGTTTTCCGATTGCGCTTGAAAGTTCGTCAAGAAATTCCGTGTTCAGTTCAGCTTTTCCGCTTTCTTCCGATTTTTTCCATGCAGCCGACCCGATTATTACTTTTTCCGCACCCAGCGAGACAAGTTCTTTTGCACGTTTTACAGAACGGATTCCGCCGCCGACCCGCACGTTCCCTTTTCGTAAAAGGCTTTTTAAAAGAGGCGTATTAACGCTGTCGCCTTTTTGATTGACGTTTCCCATTGCCGCATCAAGGTCAATCAGGGCAACTTCGCCGTATTTGTCGAATTCTTTTATAAGAGAGGCGGCATCGTCCCGCTTTAGGACAAGCTCTTTTCCGTTTTTTAGTTGAACAACATGACCGTCTTTTAGGTCCATAGAACTGATAACCATAACGGATAAAGTTTAACGGATTTACCTCATTTTTCCAAGCCGGACAGGAACAGCCGGACAGGAACCGGAAGTTTTGCGGGAAGAATATTCCGTTCTGTTTGGGGCGAATGTCCATTTGTCGGAATAATCCGTTTCTTTTAGAAGACGTTTTATTCGATTTATTGACAGAAAGAAAATAATCGCGTCAACCGCACGCGTACTTTACCGATTTTTCCGAGAATTTTGACAAATGCTTCAAGAACATTTAATCTTTCATTCATGCGGTTTATTCGGAAATGCGAATAAAAAGCGATTTTTGAATCGGATTTTATAAAAAGGACAAAGAATTTTATGAAAAAGACAAACGCCATGCGGATTTTGGATTCGCTGAAAATCCATTACGAAGCAAAAGAATATGACGACGATGGTGAACACCCCCTTGAATCGGGAGCGGCTGAACGCACGGCGGAAAAACTTGGAATTCCGCCGGAAAGCGTCTTTAAGACTATTGTAATGCGCACGGATTCAAAGGAAATTTGCGTGTTCTGCCAAAATGCTTTGAGCAAAATAAACTTGAAAAAAGCCAGAAATGTTTCCGGCGCAAAAGAAATAAATCCTGTAAAACCCGACGAACTTCTTTCGTTGACAGGTTATATCCGAGGCGGTTGCTCTCCGCTGGGAATGAAAAGGCAGTTCCGGACTTTTATCGACAGTTCCGCTTTGAATCTCGAAAAAATCTGCGTTTCCGCGGGGGTTAGAGGGATTCAACTTATTCTTAGTCCGGCGGATTTGATAAAGGCTTCCAATGCAGAGCCTTGCGATTTGATTTTGCAGCAAGAATAGGATTTCCTCAATTCTCAAAGATTTTCATTTGTGATAGAATGAAAAAATCATTTTAATCACTATGGAGGCTCAAAAATGAGAAGAGTTGTGCTTATGGCGTTGTCGCTTGCGTTTGCGATAACAGGCTGTACAAAGAAGGCTCAGGTTGTAATTAATTCTGCAAGCGACCTGGAGGGGAAAGTTATCGGTTGTCAGGTCGGAACGACAGGCGAAATCTACGCAAAAAACGAAGTGAAGGCAAAGGAAGTAAAGTCGTTCAAAACCGGAATAGATGCCGCTTTGGCTCTGAAAAACGGTGCGATTGACGCAATCGTGTTGGATGAACTTCCTTCCAAGGAAATCATCAAGAGAAATGCGGATCTTATGCTGGTGAATGACAGTTTTGCTTCCGAAGAGTATGCGATTGCTGTCAAGAAAGGCAATTCCGAACTTCTTTCTTCTATCAATAAAACCATTCAGGATTTGAAGATGGACGGAACTTACGAAAAACTTGTCGAAGCGTTCATGCCAGTTGACGGAAACATAATGATTCCAGATGTTGAACTTGTTGATACAAAGGACACTGTAAAAATGGGAACGAATGCCGCGTTCCCGCCGTTTGAATATTACGAAGGAACCGAGCCTGTAGGTTTTGATATTTCAATGTGCCGCTACATTGCCAAAGATATGGGAAAGAAACTTCAGGTTGTCGACATGGATTTTGATGCGCTCATAGCTTCTCTTCAGTCCGGTTCTGTGGATTTTGTCGCCGCCGGAATGACAGCCACGGACGAACGAAGGCAGAATGTGGATTTTTCCGAATCTTATTACCGAACGAATCAGGTAATAATCGTAAGAAAATAGACGGAACGGGATAAGTGCGGATATGTGGAACAGTTTTTACGATACAATCATAGCAAACGGACGCTGGATTATGATTCCCAGGGGCTTGGGAACGACCCTTCTTATAGCTCTTTGCGCTGTTGTCATAGGTTCTGTGCTTGGATGCATATTTGCGCTTTTCAAAATCTCAAAAAATCCTGTGCTGAACGCGGTTTCCCATGTGTACACTACGGTAATCCGCGGAATTCCTATGGCGACACAACTCATGATTTTTTATTTTGTGGTGTTTTCGTCCATAGGACTGACGAATGCGGTTACGGTCGCGATAATTGCGTTCGGCATAAATTCCGGAGCGTACTGCACGGAAATATTTAGAGCCGGAATTCAAGGAGTCGATGCCGGGCAGATGGAAGCCGGACGTTCGCTTGGACTTTCGTGGGGGCAGTCTCTTGTAAAGATAATTCTTCCGCAGGCTGTTAGAACTGCACTTCCGACTTACACAAGCGAATTCATTGCTCTTATAAAGGAAACTTCCGTGGCAAGTTTCATCGCCGTGACAGACCTTCAAAAATCCTGCAACGACATTCGTAACGCCACGTACAACGCTTGGATTCCTCTTCTTTTGTGTGCGGCGATATATCTTTGCCTTACGCTTGGACTTACAAAACTTTTTTCGCTTCTTGAAAAACGTTTTAGGAAAAGCGACAGATAGATTTCAATATAAAAACGATTTCAGATTGTCGAATTTATTTTTACGCCTTTGAAAAATTCGCCGGCGTTTTCAATTTTTGTCATTCTTATCGGAGTTAAGACAATCGCAATACCTTAAATCTTGAATTTGGCAATCATTCCTTCAACGACCTCGATGCTGCTTTTGTTCTTTTGGGCAATTTGAGAGACATTTTCCGCAGAACTGCTTATCTGCTTTGAGCCAGCTGCCATTTCGTCCATGTTGTTGAGTATCGAGCGTGATACTTCCGAAACATTTTGCATGCCGTTTTCCACAAGCCCAACACCGTCCAAAAGTTCCTTCGAGCTTTCACTGACCTTTATCGCCTGATTTTTCATGTCGCCAAGTGCCACAAGAATCTGCTTGGAAGCCGCCCCCTGCTCATTCATGGCGGAATCTATCTGATTCATGATTGTGTCGCTGTCCTGCAGTTGGCTTACGATTTGCTCAAAAGTGTCTCGGGTGTTTGCCGACATCGTTACGACTTCATGGATTATGTCCAAAATCTCTTTGAGCTCGCCGCCTATGTTTTTTGACTGCGTGGACGAAGTTTCGGCAAGTTTTCGGATTTCGTCTGCGACAACGGCAAATCCCTTTCCTGCCTCGCCTGCGTGAGCGGCTTCGATTGCGGCGTTTCCGAACGATTGTTGGCAGTGCTTCGACCGACCGTAGCCGG
>CALHVG010000075.1 GCA_938039145.1 uncultured Treponema sp. | reverse complement strand
CGAACGAACGAACGAACGAACGAACGAACGAACGAACGAACGAACGAACGAACGATTATGAAGCGCGTTTCGGATTTGTCAAGCGTCCGTGCGCCGGTGTGCGGGTTCTTATAAGAAAGTGTTTTGTCAGAGCTTTGTTTGTCTGTCATCGCCGTGCAGTATAGCCCGTTTTTATGCCGTTTTTCAACACGGCTCATTATTTGAAATCGTAATGATGTGAACCCTGTTTTATTAGAGAAGAAGGGACATCCCCGTTAATGCAGATAGGCGGCGGGAAAATGTGTCTTTCACCCTTTTATTCTTCGCCCGCCGCCCCGGCTTCCCTTACAACAAAACTAGTATAACCCATCTTGCAAGAATCGGACTTGTCCGATTCTTGGGACGGACATACGAGCGACAACCCGATTAAGAACGCCTTAAAATGTCCGCCCTACCCCTGAGACGCCGTGTCGCGAACTTTTCAAGCCGCACTGTAGGCTGCGTTAGATTTGCGGCACTCGAACTTCTCGCATAAGGCGATGCGAACATCTCGTACCGCTCGGTTCGAGCTATTCGTATCGCTCGGGCGGCGGGAAAATGGGTTTTACAACCTTTAGTTCTTCGTCCGCCGCCCCCGGTTTTCCCGGCAGAAAACTTGTATAAGCCTCATCTGGCAAGAATCGGGACGGACATTTTTATGTATCCTTCATCGGATTATTGCTCTTATGTCCGTCCCACAAAACGGACTGAATCGTCCGTTTTGTGCCAGATGGGTTCATATCAATTTCCTTTCAACGCCCTCACGGGGTTTCCAAAGAGTGCCGCCATTTGGTCGTGCCCAAGGAAGGAGACGGACATTTTAAGGCAGCCTTCATCGGATTATCGAGGCGAACATACAACCAATTATTTGCTTTAAGAATGCCTTAGGATGTTCGCCCGTCCCGGCGAATCGGACTGCTCGCATCGGGGAAGTTCGAGATTCCAAGAAGTCCGTCCTTCCGATAGAATGCGGGGGCGGCGATTTGTGCTTGCAGCACGGCACAGTCAACTTCGGCACTGCCGCTTCTCCGGTACGCCGGTGCCGTTCATAGAGTGAAAGATCCGTCTGCAAAACGCAGATTATAAATGAATTGATTGATTGCTTTAAAAATGACATAATAACATCAGCTATTGAGAGAGATAAATTTGTTAATCCAGCCGCTTAGGCTTGAATATACATAAAGCAAAGATAAAAACGCAATGTATGTAGTGATACATATTAGAGCCGGTAGGTAGCCCGGCCGTCCTGCTTGTCAGGGTAAGTAACCTGCCCCTCCGGGTTGTCCGTTCTTTGCTCATCTAAATCTTTTAAGGAGGGATTGCGATGGGCAATACAGTAAGTAAATTTACGGTGTTTTTTGAAGAGCCGTTTTGGGTAGGCGTCTTTGAAAGAAACGAGGATGGAAAATTATCTGCGGCTAAAGTAACTTTTGGAGCAGAGCCGAAAGATTACGAGATTATGGATTTTCTCCTTAATCACCATCAAGATTTACAATTCAGCCCTGTCGTAGCAACTGTTGTAAAGGAAAACAAAAAGAATCCAAAGAGAGCGCAACGTGATGCAAGAAAGGAAATGCAGAAAACCGGCATTGATACTAAATCACAGCAGGCTCTAAAACTGCAACAGGAGCAGAACAAACAGCAACGCAAGGCGCAAAGCCGTGAACAAAATCGGGCAAAGGCACAGCGAAACTTTGAACTGAAACAGCAAAAGAAAAAAGAAAAGCATCGAGGGTATTGATATTCAGGGCAGCCCCTGCCTTTCGGCAGGTCGGGCTTTGCGGGGTTCCACTATCGCTCCATTCCTTCGCTTCGGAACCTCTTATACCAAGCGAATGACACACAAATACAATTCGGAGAATGCAAATGATTATAAAAGAAACCGCCGCAAAAAGCGTGATCACAAAATCCGATCTGCCCGCATGTGAGTTTTCGGTAAATCCTTATACGGGCTGCGAACACGCCTGTAAATATTGCTATGCGTCTTTTATGAAACGCTTTACCAATCATCCCGAACCGTGGGGCGAATTTGTGGACGTAAAGATGTGGCAGCCGCTCAAAAACCCGAACAAATACAACGGCAGAGAGCTTTTTATCGGCTCGGTAACCGATCCTTATCAGCCTATCGAAGAAAAATACCGCCGTACCCGCACACTGCTTGAAGAGCTGCAAGGCAGCGGGGCAAAGCTTTCCATCGCCACTAAGTCCGATTTGATTTTGCGGGATTTGGACATCATCAAAACATTTCCCGACGTCCGCGTGTCATGGTCGGTCAATACGCTTGATGAAGCGTTCAAGGACGATATGGATAAGGCGGTGCCCATCAAACGCCGCCTTGCTGCTATGAAAGCGTTTCACAATGCCGGCGTCCGCACAACCTGCTTTATCTCGCCTATCTTTCCCGCTATTACCGATGTAAAAGCGATTATCGCTCAGGTAAAAGCGCACTGCAATTTGATTTGGCTTGAAAACCTCAATTTGCGCGGCAGCTATAAAGCGGTTATTATGGAGTACATCGGTGAGAAATATCCCGCTCTGTTGCCGCTGTATCAGGATATTTACAGCCGCGGCAGCCGCAGTTATTGGGAAGCGCTTGACGCTGAACTGCAAAAATACGCCGCCGAAATCGGTCTTGAATATGTAACGAATGATGACAGTATGAACCGGCCTTTTAACGCGCCGCCTGTGGTTGTGAATTATTTCTATCACAGCGAAATCAAAAAGTCGGCACGAAAAGGCGGTGCGCGGAATGGCGATAAAAGGATGTCTGAAAGGTACGGGAGTATTACAGGATAAGGCTGCTGCAATAAAGCATCTGTTTTTCGTGCAGTGCAGTCTCCGGGTATCGCTTTACTGCACGGCGGAAACCGGAACAAATACAAGCCGAAAGGCGAAGGTTCTTTCTTTTTTGGGGCGCCCGCCTGAAATTCGCTAATATTTTCTAATTTTTTTCCGCTCGACTCCGATAATCTGAATGAAGAAACCTTATAAAAGGAGGCGCAGAATGGCAGTATCAATAAACTCAGCGTATTCCTACAATCCTCATTCGGCAGGGACAAAACTTTATGTTCCCGTGTCAAGTTCGTCGCTTCTGTATTCCCACTTTGACCACGTGCAAGGATTCGCCGCAGGAAAGGGACAAAACGGAATCTCCATCTCAAAACTAAAGATTCTAAATACGCTCATAGACCATCTTTCTTCGATAAAATCCGGGAACGCAAAACCGACTTTAAAATCCACCTCGCCCGAAGAAATCGACGCTCTTATAGAAAACTACCAAACCCAGATAAGCCAGGCTGTAAAAGCGGCGGAAGAAATGCCGTACATAATCGCAGGAAACAGACCTGAAGCGGGAGTGCTTTTCTCGTTTACGGCGTAACTTCCGAAAAGCAAAAGTTTTTAGGCGGACAAAGGCTAATTACGCCCAGATAAACCAGAGGAGTAAAGCGGCGGCACTGGTCGTCAAAAACGTGAACGGAACACAGATTTTCAGCCATTTTCCAAAACTCATCGGATAGCCTTCTTTTTTTACGATTCCCATGGCGACCACGTTCGCCGAAGCCCCGTAAGGAGTAAGGTTTCCGCCGAGGCACGAACCTACAAGAAGAGCGAACATATAAAGTTCAGGTCCTGAGCCTACCGACTGGGCAAGATGGTCGGTTACGGGAAGCATGACTATTATGTACGGCACGTTGTCTATGAATCCTGAAATAATAAGCGACACAAGAAGAATCAGTACAAAACCAATAAGTTTTGAGCCGCCTATGATTTTTGAAAGAAAAGCAGAAAAATCGACCAAAAGCCCCGTCTCGGAAATAGAACCCACAACTATGAAAATCCCCGAGATGAACAAAATTGTCTCCCAGTCAAGGCTTTTAACAAGCAGCCAAGTCTTTTCTTTTGAGTTTTTTTGTATCAGAGAATACCAAGCGATTCCAAAAACGCCAAGGAGCATCACGTAAGAGCCGGAAATGAATTTCGGAGCGTTCTTTATGAACGAAATAAGAGCAAGACCTGCAATCATCACAACAAGAAGGACGGCAGGAAAAACCGACACGATTTTTGTCTTTTCGACCAGCGCCTTTTCTTTGTTTTTCATAAAATAAAAATAGAAAAAAACGCAACCGACTAAAAGTCCCATCTGAATAAAAAAGAACACGGAAATTTTTCCCTGATGGAAAAAAAAGTCGTTGAAAGTGTAGCCTGCATAGCTTGCAAAAATCATTGAAGGCGGATCTCCGACCAAGGTCGCCGTTCCTTCAAGATTCGACATGACTGCCAAGCCGACCATGAAATAAGTGGGATTTAGATTAAGTTTTTTTGAAAGCGCAAGAGCGATTGGCGCCATCACAAGGACAGTCGCAACATTTTCCACAAAAATCGAGATAATTCCCGTCATCATAAGAATCAGAATTATGGCGATTCCGGTGTTCTTCGATTTTTCAACGATAAAGTCAGCGATTCTTGCAGGAACTTTCGAATAAATAAAGAGAGCCGCGATTATCATGCTTCCGACGTAAATCATAAGCACGTTCCAGTTCACAAGATGAAAAAAAGAATGCGTCAGAGCGGAAAACACACCGGTGCGGCTTCCTTCGTCCGGCAAAAAAATGCGCCCCGGAAAAATCATTCCAAGCACCAAAAGAATAAGAGCCGCCGAGCTTGTAAACCAAACTTTTTTTTCGGAAACCGCTATGACAAGAACGTACATCAGAACGGCAAGAAAAAGAACGAACCATTTCATCGCAAACATGGGCTAAATATATCCATAGCCGATAGTTTTTTCAAGCAAGAACGAAAAACGGCTGCACTCCCGGCGACAGCCCTGCCATAAAATTCAGGGAAATTGTCTTATATCGAATAGTCGGCTATAATCATCCGCATGACGACTAACGATTCATGGCTTTCAAGCATTTATTCAGACGGTTCAATCCGATTTGTAACAAATCCGACTCCCAAAAAAGGCGAAAAGATTTCAATTTTTCTGCAATATTCAAGCGTTTCGCCTGTAAAAAGCGTACTTTTGCAGGGAAAATTCAACGGAGTGGGGCATCCGCGCCCCATGAAAAAAGTCGAAGAGAAAAACGGTCTTGTGCGCTGTTCCATAGACGTTCAGATTTTTGAGGACGAATTTAAATATTTTTTCTGCATAGCGACTTCTTCTTGCATTTACTATTACACGCAGCACGGAATCACAACCTATATTCCAGACGAATCGTATCTTTTCAGAATCCTTACGGATTACGAGCAATGCGAATGGGTAAAAAATGCCGTTTTCTATCAGATTTTTCCGGACAGATTTTTTAACGGGAACGAAAAAAACGATGTCAAAGACGGAGAATATTTTTTTGACGGCTTTCCAAGCACGCACGTAAAAGATTGGGAGAAAGAACCTGAACCTTACGAAAAAGCGCATTGCCTTGATTTTTACGGCGGCGACCTTGAAGGAATCAGAGAAAAGATTCCGTATCTTAAAAAACTCGGAATTACCGCTCTTTACCTGAACCCGATATTTTGGGCGGCAACAGTTCATCGATACGACTGCCTTGACTATTTCAAAGTAGACCCGCACCTTGGCGGCGATGACGCTTTGGCAAAGCTCACGGAAGAACTTCACGAAAACGGAATTCATATAATCCTTGATGTTTCAATAAATCACACGGGAATTGCAAACCGCTGGTTCAACAGAGACGGAACTTTTTTTCCGAAAACGGAAGGCGCGTTCAACAATCCGAACAGCAAAGAACGAAGCTTCTATTTTTTCGGCGAAAACAATTCCTATAAATCTTGGTTCAACGTGGAAACGCTTCCGACTCTGAATTACACTTCAAGCGAACTTAGAAAAACAATTTACGGCTCGGAAGATTCCCTTGTAAAAAAATGGCTCAAAAAACCGTTCAGCATAGACGGATGGAGGTTCGACGTCGCCGACACAATGGCTCGAAACGACCTGATTCAGCTCCATCACGAAATTTGGCCTGAAATCCGAAAATCCATAAAAGCCGAAAAAAAAGATGCCTACATACTTGCTGAAGATTGGAGCGAATGTTCCGAATTTCTGAACGGAAACGAATGGGATTCCCCGATGAACTATTTTGCTTCCACTAGACCCATTCGCCAATTCTACGGACAAGACGACATATTCAACGGACGAGCAGATGAACTTAGAGGAATAAAATACAAGATGACCGCAAAAGATTTTGTAGGTCAGGTAAGCGGTTATCTTTCACGCCTTCCGTTCGTGATTCAGCAAAACCAGTTCAATCTTATCGACAGCCACGACGTTCCCCGGTTCCACAACGACAGTTCCATCTCAAAAGATAGCGTAAAAGGGGCGAACATACTGATTTTCACGCTGCCCGGCTGCACGAACATATATTACGGCGACGAAGCGGACATAGACGGAACGGTTGAAGAGATTGAAGGCTGCCGCTACCCCATGCCGTGGAGCAAAGACATCGAAAACCTGGACTCGTTCCGCTTTTTTCAGGAACTTATAAAAATCAAAACGGAAAGCCCCGCATTCAAAGACGGCGGATTTAAGTTTGTATATGAGGAAGGCTATATTTTTGCGTTCGCAAGATTCACTGAAAAAGAAGTGTATTTCACCGTGATTTCCGGAGAAACCGAAGAAAAGACGATAAACATTCCCTTGAATTGCTTCGGCGAAAGTTTTTCTAACGGAATTGCGCCCGAAAAAGATGCACTTGGCGAAAAACTCTGCGCAACGATAGAAAACGGAAACCTTGTCCTTAAAGTTCCCGCAGGAAAAGCGTATCTTGTAAAAATGCAGTAATTCTAGCCGAGAACTGAATCCACCAAAGTTTGGAACGCAGGATTTTTATCCAAACCGCAGCCCGATGTTTCTTTCATAATCGAGAACACGCCGTCGGAATCCTCGACAATAATGTCGAGCGAAAGTTCGGTTATCTTTCCGTAGTTTTCCGCAAATGAAGTGAATATAAATCCATCAAAGCCGAGATCGGCGTTTTGTAAAATCATCTTGTAAGCGTCTGTCCGTTCCAAATTATTTTCGTCCACATTCCGTGCAGAATCCGTATTTTCTACGATTCCGTAATTTCTTTCAAGAGAAAACAGAATATTTTCCGCCCTAAGCAAAAAAAACGAAAAAAAATTCCGAAAAATGGTGCGGTTTCTTCATCGAATGAAATCCAACCGAAAAGCGCAGTCGAAAAATCAAAAACCGAGGCGGAAGGATTTTTCCAAAAAACTGCAGAACTTTTTCAAAAGCGATTATATTCTTGATTTTATGTTTTTTCCACAAAAAATGGAAAACTCACCAAAGTTCCACATAAGTTTTTCCAAAGCCGCCGTCTTCCGGCAATGCAAAATTAAAAGACTTTACCGAGGCGCAGTTTGAAAGATAATCCTGAACGGATTGCTGCAGAACGCCTGTTCCCTTTCCGTGAATTATGCTGAAATTTTTAAATCCGTGTATGCAGCAAAGGTCCATCTGACGGTTCAGCGCACGGACAGCCTCCTCCACCCTCATTCCCAAAAGCCTGAGTTCAAACGCAGGGGACGGTGCTTCGTTTTTTTCGGAAGAAAATTCGTAACTTATTGAAGGTTTTTCAGCTGTTTTTTTCCGGACAAGCTCAAGCTCGCTTTCTTTCATAGACATTTTTATCGCACCCACCTGAACGAACCATTTGTCGTTCCCTGAGCGAGAAACGATAACTCCGGGAAGTTTTCCGCTTCCGGCAAGAACTTCCGCCCCGATTTCATAGGAAAGTTTTTCTTTTTCCGAAGCGGAACGGAATGCGTTTTTCTTGGGCGGTGGAAAAGAATCGGACATAGGGACGGCAAGCGAAAAGGCTTCGGAAGAACTTAATCGTCCTTTTTTTCTGTTTTTTTTATGGCTTTGTCGTTTTTTTTCTTTTTCAAAAACATTTTTTTCCTCAAGAAAAATATTTTCTTCTTTTTGAAGAGCTTCTTCGCCCCTTTTTTGAACGGCTTCCGTAAGTTCTGCAATGTATTTTTTTACGCTCAAAGTCTTTTCCCTTGTGATTTCGCCTTCTCTGAGCGTCCTTACCAGATTTTCAAGTTGTTTTCTGCTTTGAACAAGAAAATCTTCCGCCTCTATATGAAAACCTTTTTCAAGTTCCATCTCACGACGTAAAAGTTCAACACGCATTTTTTCCGCCTTGAAGAGTTTGTCTCCAAGTTCGGCTTCCTTTCGCTCAAATTCTTTTTCTTTTAAAGAAAGTTCTGTGTACTTTTCGCCAAGTGCTTTTATAAGACTTGAAATGTTAGCCTTTTCACCTGCGATGTAAGACTTTGCTTTTTCGATTAT
Source organism: uncultured Treponema sp. (assembly GCA_938039145.1). Lineage (GTDB taxonomy): Bacteria > Spirochaetota > Spirochaetia > Treponematales > Treponemataceae > Treponema_D. The sequence continues at coordinate 3,473 of CALHVG010000075.1, read as the reverse complement.
TTTTTGCGGGATTCCGGACTTTTCGGCAATCGTAAGCGCATGGCTTTCGCCAGGAACGCCCATCAAAAGCCTGTACGTCGGACCTGAAATCTCTCTGCTGAATTCCACGGAGGCGTTTATACATTCTTTATGCGTGTAGCCGTAATTTTTTATCGCTCCGTGATGGGTTGTTATAAGAACGAACGATTTTTTTTCAATCAGGCGGTCAAGAACAGCCATGGAAATAGCCGAGCCTTCCTCAGGGTCTGTTCCGCTTCCGAACTCGTCCAAAATCACAAGGGAAGACGAATCGGCATTTTCAAGCGCATGGGCGATGTTTTTCATGTGTCCGCTGAACGTAGAAAGGCTTTCGTCCATGTTCTGCTCATCTCCTATGTCCGAAAAAATATCCGAAAAAATAGGAAGCCTTGTTCCTTCGCTGCAAGGAAGCGGAAAACCTGCTTGGTTCATCATTGAAAAAAGTGCGATTGTCTTTACGGCAACGGTTTTTCCGCCTGTGTTCGGCCCTGAAATTATGAGGATCTTTTTTCCTTCGACAAAACGTACGTCAATCGGAACGGCTTTGCTTCCAAGCAGAGGATGCCGCGCCTTTAGAAGAAAAAGCGGACCTTCCTCGATGTCGGCTGCCCATACCGAATCGTGCGCCTTTCCCCATTTTGCAAAAGCCAAAGTAACGTCAAGGATTTCCATTGTTTTTAACGCATTCAAAAAATCATCCGAATACGGACGGATTTTTTCCGTAAGCTCAAGAAGGATTTTTCCGGTCGCAATCTCAAGTTCCGCTTCAGCTTCCACCAAAAGATTAGAACAAAGAACACATTCCTCCGGCTCTATGTAGAGGGTTTTTCCGCTTTGGCTCACGTCATGGATTATCCCGGGAACTGCCGAGCGGAATCCGGACTTAACCGCAAGCACCTGCCGCTCTCCTCTAAGAACCGGAACTGTGGACTCAAAGAACGAAGAATATTTTGGGTCTACTATTATGGAATGCATTATGCCTTTTATCTTTTGACGAAGCTCCGCTATCTTTTTACGGATTTCCCTAAGCTCTTTTAAATCCCTAAGTTCGCCTGCGGGGGTTATTATCTTTGAAATCTCTTCGGCGGGAACAGAAAGAGAGGGAATCGACTCGCACAAAAGCGGAAGACTTTTTAATCCCAGAGATTCTTTTACGGAAATGACTGCAGAAATCGTTTTCCGCACGCTTTCAGAAAAAAGCCAAATGTCATAAAGTTCGGTAAAATTCAAAGAAGAACCTTTTGCAAGAACGGACATAAGAGTGCTCTTTACGGGATTCCAGCCTGAAAGCAAAGTTGCGTGTGCGCTTTCAAGCATTAAAAGCCATTCCCTTCCGAGCATTTTTCTTTCCTCGATTTTTATGCCGTCAGTCAAGGGCTCAATTTCATTCATAAAAAGCACGGATTCTTCCGCGCTGCAAAACGAAGCGATGTCGGAGCGAATCCTATAAAAATCCAGTTCTGAAAGGGTCTTTTTGTCCATAAGTATATTAATCTCAAAATCTCTACGGGAGGCGGCTTTGTAAAGCTAAAGCGAAAAATCCGCTTCCATTCCGTCCTCGGCATCTTTTAAAAGACGGGCTCTAAAAGAAACAAGTTTTTCCTTGAGCTCTCCGTACTTTATCGAAAGAATCTCGACCGCAAGATAGGCTGCGTTTTTAGAATTTCCGATTCCCACCGCCGCCACCGGAATTTGAGGCGGCATCTGCACAATCGAAAGAAGAGCGTCCATACCCGAAAGCCCGTTTGAAGAAGCGGAAACACATTCCAGAGGAACACCGATAACCGGAAGCGTAGTAATTCCTGCAATCACCCCGGGAAGAGCGGCGGCAAGCCCCGCACCCGCAATTATAACCTCAAAACCTTCTGCTTCAACCTGTTTTACGGTTTTGTGCAAAAGTTCCCCCGCTCTGTGCGCGCTTATAACGAATGCCTTAAACTCAACCCCGAACTCCTTAAAGACGGAAGCCGATTTTTTCATCGTCTCCGAATCCGACTTTGAACCGAAGAAAATCGCAACTTTTCCTGACATATAAACCTCCTAAAATGTTTTTTATATTAAAGGGGCGCTGCCCCTTTAGAATCCCTATTTTATTAGGGAGGGAGAGGAACCCCCGGCAGAACAGGGGTTTCCTCTCCCTCCCATACAGCTTAGGGCTCTGCCCTAAGAACCTGGCACAAGAACATTCGTTCTTGTGCTTCAAGTTTGCCAACGGCAAACTTGAGGCGGACATAGTATCAGCTATCGGCTGAACACTGCCTTATTATGTCCGCCAGATTCTTGAGACGGGCATACAGCCAATAATCAAATGAACGACTCCTTTAATATGCCCGTCCGTTTTGTGGGGCGGTCGTTTTGAACAATACCATTATCTCGCCTGAGATGATACCTTTATCCCGCTCGAGATAATGCCTTTATCTCGCCGAGATGATGCCTTTATCCCGCTCGAGATAATGCCTTTATCCCACCGAGATGACACCTTTATCTCGCACGAGATAAAGATAGCCAACGCCGTATGCTTATGCCTTTGCCGTGCAAGGATAATTGAAAACGATTTCCCTAAGTGTTTTTAACGGCTTAGGCGAAGTAGTATACCGAGTCTTCACAATCACTGTAACCGCCCCTTCTGCGAGTTCTTTCGGCACGCGGGCAACGATTCGCTTGGGCATATTGACTGAGAGCCTTCTTACAGTTTTCACCATCGTGCCGTCTTCCATTGCAAAGAAGACGCCCTGTTCGGGGTCGCTCTCATCGATTTTGAGCTTATGCCCTTCGATGATGATGTCATCTCCGATGGTGAGAGTGCCGTCTTTCAAGCCTGTGGCGCTGTCCGTAATAGCGGTGATGCGGGCTGCCGCTTCTTTTGCTCCGAGCACTTTGATGGAGACCTCGTCGAGCTCGGCACGAAAGTCTGCGGTGGGCACGACGTCGACGGTGCGTTTGTGCTCTTTCTCGTCGTACTCCGCCGCTTCTGTCTCCCATAAGCCTAAGACGCGCGGGCTTATCTGCACCAGCTCATCCATAAAGCTTAAGCCGTCTTTGATAAAGCCTTTGACCGCTTTATCGCGCAAGCTCAAGATGCTTAATATTGTTTCCCGTCGGAACTCGCTACGCTCTTTTACGATGGCGTCGGCTACGTCTTCGTTCCGCTTCGTTGCGGCGTGTTTGTAGACGTCCGCAATGCAGTCGCGGTCATCTACTTTGGTGAGTGCGTTCGGGCGTAAATGTACTTCCCAAACGGCCTTATTTTTAGACATATGTTTTCTCCTTAATCAAGGGGGAGCGTCCCCTTACCCCCGTTTCTTGTTGTCTCCAAAACCGGCATAACCCATCTTGTAAGAATCGGACGTCGCCCGATTTGTGCACAATGGGTTCATATCAATTTCCTTTCAAGACCCATCGGGATTCCAAAGGGCTTAAGCCCTTTGGTCGTGCCCAAGGAAGGTGGGTTTTAG
>CALHVG010000074.1 GCA_938039145.1 uncultured Treponema sp. | reverse complement strand
ATATAAGCCTCTCTACCATTTCTGTCAACGCCCTTTATTTTCTTTCTATGTATGATGATTTTATAACTGCACAGTTTATAATGCAAGTCTTTTTTACATTAAGAAAGAATCGAAGCAATATATAACAGTCATATTGCGAATAGGTTACAGGCACTTGAAAAAGTACCTGTAAAAATCTAATATAACATATGGCTGATTCGGATAAGGTAAAAGACTTGATTAAAGAATTTGTAGATACTGACACAATAAAAGCCGTGGAGGATTTTACAAGCAGTATCGAAAGCAATGGCAACGACACGGATAAAATAGCTAAACTGTTCGGATATTCGGGGAGTTTTTCTTCATCATCCGACGAAACTCACAAAAAGCAGATAACGAGTTTCAAAAATAATCTTAAACTTTTGATTCAGAAAACTTGGGTCGAAAAAGACGATGTTACCTTAAAAGAAACCATTCTTATCCGACTTGATAAATTGGTCTGCGAAGACGGCAAATGGAAATCAGTTTACACGGAACTTTTGCGCATAATCGAAAATTCAGTCTACCTTATGTTCGGGCAACAAACAAAAAACGATGATTTTTGCGAATATTCTCTTAGAATCGATCCTGGATTCGGAATTTTTTGGTGGTTCATACAAAGCCTTCCGGAAAATGTAGAATGGTCAGATGAAAAATACCGCAACGCTGTCCTTTTGGGAATGTATTTTTTAGCAAACTACTGATTTTTTTTATTCACGCATTTTTTTACCGCTAAAAAACGTAGCATTTTCAGAAAAAAATAGAACTTGAAAACATTTTCTACCAGCCGGAAGCGGACTACGCACGGCGCCGTATTCCCATGTCGGAAAATCCATTACCGATGGAAAATTTCTTCGTCATAATGACAAGCGAATTTTTAAATCAGCGGTTGAACACTCCGCAAGCTGCAAGCACCGAAATTGTAGTCGACGTGACTGTCAAAACGGTTGTAACAATCGGAGCGTATCTATTGAAATAATATGTGAACGACGTGGTTCTTGCCGTTATTGTTGATTCCGGCGTAATCACGTCTTCCTTTGAAAGTTGCTTATTATTCTTATCGTAAATCTTTATGGCATCATTAACATTCTGTGTTTTGTCAAAACCGCCTGCAAGTCCGACATAATATTCCCAAGTCCTATCGGGAATATATGGGTAACGCCCCGGAAGTTTTACTGCTCCGGCGACAGTTACAAAAGGTTGGCTAAACGGAATCATAAGAACATCGTAAGGTTTTACCACCATGTCTGAAGCATAGTTTTTATCATAAAGAATATATTCAATATCTATAGGAAGAATTTCAGAACCGCGCCGAACATAGGCATTCTTAAGATCTGATGATTCAGAAAATTTATCCATATTTCGTCTAATGAAGAATGCATAATTTTCGTTTTCATTAAAATCTATGGGAATACGTCTTGAAGATGCAAGAGAAGCGTCTTCCTGCTCTACACGGACAGCACCTTCGATAAAAGCAATCTGAATCAAATCATCATAACTGGGAATGTATAAGGAATCCTTGTCTCTAAGTTCATAGTCATTTTCAAATGCGGTTTTTCCAATATAGATTTTTCGCCCGCTGTAGCCTACGGCATCAAATGTTCTAAAAAGTTCCATCCGATCTTTGTCGGCACGTTCCAAAAGTCCGCCGCCGTATTTTTCAATCAAAGTCTTGAATTCTTCGCCTTCAAGGAGTTCGTACTCACCGGGTCTTTCCACAGAACCAAGGATTTTCACACGGCGGGCGGATTTTAGAATCTCAATCTTGTCTTCAGGACGAAGATAAGGATCTTTTGACAAATCTCCATCCCTCTGCGCCTTATAAAGGTCGTAAATGACTTTATTTCCATCTTTAGAAGTTACGGAAACAAACCTTGTAGAACCAAACTTTGTGAGTTCTTTCTTATCCAACACAGAAGAAAGCCTATCCAAAGCCCAAGCCTGCTTTACAAAAGTCTGATTTACTTCACCTGTTACGACTATTTTAAAAATTGAAGGGGATAATATGAAAAACTGAACTCCGCCCATAGGATAATTACGGTTTACCACAGCTTCGACTTGTTGCTTCAACTGAAGGAATGTTTTTCCGCTTCCATTGATTACCGCAAGGTTGGAAACTTTTATCATGCAATTGGAATCCACAAAAATCGAGTATTCTACAGGTGTCGTTCCTGCCACATATACCAAGCGATAAACATCGCCAGGCGTTACAAGATAATCGCTTGAAGCATTCGCCAATTTTATATATGTGTTAATAATATCCGATGATATAGAATTATTTTTCTTGGATTCCTGCAGTTCTTCGTCCGATTTTTTGTTCTGTTCGGAATCCTTTTTATATTCAGAAGTCTTTGATTGGAATTGAGATAAAAATGATGAAGATGAGGAAGTTTTGGCATTGTCGGAAGTCTGAGCATATGCAAAAGTCAAAAAGAAAACATAAAAAAAAGAAATCAATATTTTTTCAAGGATTTTAGTCATAGCCAACCGCTCTGATTTATGAATTAGAAAGAAAGACATAAAAATTCTTTCCACATTGTCGTAGAATACTTTGTTGTACCATTTTAATCAATGCGCCGTTTATTTCTTGCACAGATTCCCAAGCTGCACATTTTTACAAAGACTGACTTGCATAGAACCCGAAATATTTCAAAATCGGATTCACGCAAAATCGTTTAGTTCCTGTAAAAATTTATAAGACAGCCTGCAAGAATTATTTTTCGTTCGTCATCCGTAAGGTCTCCCGTACTGAGCTCGAACTCATTTATTGTTCCGTCAGCTTTTACGGAATACGCTTTCGCTGAAGGAAGTTTTTCTTCGACCATTTTTTTTACATCCGGAACAAAAATGTAGTCGCCGTTTTCAAAAGGCAGATTTTTATCGCCGCCGTTGAAAATAAACGGCAACATCCCCCAGTTTATAAGGTTTGAACGATAGCGTTTTGTCGCATATTCGTTTGCTATGTTTGCGGCGGCTCCCAGCACACGCTGACAACTTGCGGCTTGCTCTCTCGCAGAACCGTCGCCGGGTTTTACAGCGAATATCGTAGAACCGATTCCAGCGTTCCGGGCTTTGTCCGAAAACTCGGGGTTTAGCGTTGAAAGTGCGGAAATTACTTTTTCCACCTCCGCCTTGATTTCGTCCGTCATATCCCGAACCGCTTTTGCCCTTCCGACATAGGCGGGGTCTTTTCGGCTGAGCGTAAATTCGGCAAGTCCCAAAGGATTCGAGCGGAACGAAGAGGTTTCCCCCGAAGGAATCAATTCGTCGGTGGTTGTTACAGGGTCGTGTATTTCGGAAACGACTTTTAGAAGAATGTCGGCAGCAAGCGGTTTTTGCTCCGGCCAGTCCTTAATGTTCGGTCCGAATTGCAGTTCTATTTTAGGATTTGCTACTCCTTTGGAATCGTAAACGCGCCTTTCATAGATTGTCTTGTCGAAAATGTATTTTTTGCCGCTGAACTCAGTGTCAAATTCCGTGGCGGCGGTAAGAAATCCTTTGTTTGCGGCTGTCGCTGCAATTGAACGAGCGTCCATAAGGGCAACAGAAGCAATTTGTCCGCTTTGAATTTTCGAGCCTTCTCTGTTCGGGAAATTGCGAGTTGAATGTCTGATGGAAAGCGCACCGTTTGAAGGCGTGTCGCCTGCACCAAAGCACGGCCCACAGAACGCCGTTTTTACAATTGCACCTGCCGTTACCAAAGAACTGAACGCACCGTTTTCCATCAGCGCCTTGTAAACGGGCATCGAGGCGGGATATACGTCCAAAAGGAATTTTCCGTTTCCGGAATCTTTTCCTTTTAAGATATCGGCGGCGGCGCAGATGTTTTCGTATCCGCCGCCGGCACAACCTGCGATTACGCCTTGGTCAACGTAAAGTTTTCCGTCGATTATTTTATTTTTCAGCGAAAAATTCACTTTGCCGCCGAACGAAACTTTCGCCCGTTTTTCGGTTTCTTCAAGGATATCCAAAAGATTTGCGTTCACTTCGTCAATCGTATAACCGCACGACGGGTGGAACGGCATGGCAATCATCGGACGGATTTCGTCAAGATTTATTTCGATTGCGCCGTCGTAATATGCACCGTCTTGAGCTTTAAGTTCCCTGTAAGAAGCCGGACGGGAATGGACTTCGTACCATTCTTCGATTTTTTCGTCAGTTTCCCAAATGGAAGAAAGACAGGTGGTTTCGGTTGTCATTACATCTATTCCGATTCTGAATTCTGCGGAAAGATTTTTTACGCCCGGACCTATAAATTCCATCACCTTGTTTTTTACATAACCGTTGTCAAAAACGGCTTTTATTATCGCAAGCGAAACATCCTGCGGCCCAACCCCCGGAATGGGACTTCCGCTAAGATAAACCGCCACAACTCCGGGCATATTCACGTCATAGGTTTTGTTCAAAAGCTGCTTTGCAAGCTCTCCGCCGCCTTCGCCAATCGCCATTGTTCCAAGAGCGCCGTATCGGGTGTGACTGTCAGAGCCAAGAATCATCGAGCCGCATTCCGCCATCATTTCACGCGCAAACTGATGAATTACAGCTTGGTGGGGCGGAACATAAATTCCTCCATACTTCTGAGCGCAGGTAAGACCGAACATATGGTCGTCGTCGTTTATCGTTCCGCCAACGGCACACAGCGAGTTGTGGCAATTCGTAAGAACATACGGAAGAGGAAATTTTTCAAGTCCGGAAGCACGGGCCGTCTGAATTATTCCAACATAAGTTATGTCGTGCGAGATTATTTTATCGAATTTTATTTTCAGTTTTTTTTCATTTTCCGATGTGTTGTGTTTCTGCAGAATTGAATAGGCGAGCGTTTTTTTTGCAGCATCGTCCGTGTTTGTGTTCGGTGCGATTTCCGAAAGTTTTCCGTTTACAAGATAAGCACCTTTGTCCCAAAGTTTCATATAAAGTCTCCAAATTAAAAAGATACATTGATATTAAAAACGGTAAGCAAATACTAGCACAATTAAAGTTTCTGTTCAAAAGGCGGGAACCGCTCCACTCCGCCAACACGAACACTTTTGCAGCAGCGTTCAAAGTAAACACCGTTTGCTCAAGCTCCGTTTGGTTTTAAGAAACGCCCTTTGTATGAATCCACGTAAGTTCGTGCTTATTGTAGTTCAGATGGACAATACGGCTTTCGGGGATATTTGCAAATTCCTTGATAACGTTCCAGTCCGTTTTTCCCTGCATTTTTATAGTGCATATCATGTTGTGCGCAAGACCGCTTTCAAGCCAGCCGTTTATCCATTTTAAAAGCCTTTCGGGATAGCAGATTACATCGCTGAAAACCCAGTCGCATTCCCCAACCTCGGAAGGCTTTAGCGTAAACGCGTCGTGCGCCCTAAACTCAACCGAAGGATTTTTCATAAGCTCGCAAGAAAGCTCCGCCCTGTCCACCGCAAGAACAAAAGCCCCCAGATTCACCAGAACCCAAGTCCAGCCGCCGGGAGCCGCACCCGCATCAAAACACCTGTCGCCCTTTTTAGGAAACGGTGTTCCGTTCAGAATGTTAGCCATAGTAAGACTTTCCTGAAGCTTAAGATATGCCCTGCTCGGCGGATTTACATGGTCTTCCTTGAACCGTATTTCCCCGGCAGGAAGAAAACTTGAAGTGCTCCCGCTTGCAATAAGCCTATTTTCCTCGATTAGCGAGTAAAGCCCTATAGGCGAAGAAGGAATCACTTGCGGGAACACCTTCTCTTTAAGATTCACAAAAGGAAGCTTTTCCTGAATCAAACTCCCGCGCCTAAAAAACTGATAACTGTACGGCGCCCAACTTCTCTGAATACTGCGCAAAGCCGAACTTGCCGTACCGATAGAACGGAACCGAATCTCAAGCGGTTCAAGCAATGTGCACTTAGACCAGTAAGGAAAATCCCTTTGACTTTTAAGCAGTTCCGCAGGAAAGTCTTCGTAATACAAAAGCTCCCCGAAAACATTTGAAGGACTGCCTGAAAACCCCAGCCGCTCCCTGAGTTCCGCCTCAAGCATATGCCTCATATCACTAAAAGGAAGAAACGCCGCACCCGAAAGCTTAGCTATACTGAAATCATGATTGTTTGCAAGTTCCTGATACATCGATAGTCAGTTCCGTGCGCCGCTTAAATCAGCTGACAGCCGGAATTAGTAATCTGGTCGGAAATACCCGACGCCTCATCCATGTCAAGCTCTTTAATATAAGAGAACAGCCTTGAAAGCCCCTTAGACGGCAGAATCTTAAAACCGATTTCCGTAGTACAGCCGTTCCTCTTAACCCACTGCGGATGAGCAATCAACTCAATAGCTTCCGAGGCAGCCCTGGCGAACACAATAGTAAGGTCATAATCATTCTCAAAGTCAACAGAAACAGGAAACGTATAATGAACCTTAAAACCGCCCCTGCTGATATTATCCAAAACACCGGCTAAAGGACAAAGCCCCGGAGCATCAATACGCCCAATATCATCAAACCGTTTCGCCTTACGCGCTTCAATACCCATTTGCCGAAATTATAAAAGGTTTCAAAAGAAATAGGAAGAGCCGGGCGGGCGGACATACTAAGGCATCGTTCACCCGATAGCTGATACAATGTCCGCCTCACAAATCGGACAATAGTCCGATTTGTGCAAGATGGGTAGTGTATATAGGCAGAGTTCACTGAACGGGGAAGACACTGTTCATCGAACAGTGAAGACATCGTTCACCGAGCGGTGAAGACGGGCGGATATATATAGGCATCCTTCATCGTACAGTTCCTCTCATATCCGCCCCACAAATCGAGCAGTCAGCTCGATTTGTGCAAGATGATACTTATGAGAGGGGCGCTGCCAATTCTTGCAAGATGGGTAGTGTATATAGGCAGCGTTCATCAAACACTCCCCCGTGAATACGAAGCAAGAATCGGGCGAAAGCCCGATTCGAGCAAAACCCCTTCTCCCATCGTCCGCCCCTGCTCGGGGAGAAGGTCTTTCCCTGCTCGGAGGGAACGTCTCCCTTCGCTCGAGTGGCACCCTCACACCCGCCCGAGCGGCACCCTCACACAACCGCGGGTTCTTAGGGCGCTGCCCAATTCTTGCAAGTTGGGTCGAATGCATATACACAGCGTTCATCAAACACTTCCCCGTGAATACGCAGCAAGAATCGGGCGAAAGCCTGATTTGTGCAAGAACGCACCCACTGCAAAGCCACTGCCACACGTCCCGCAGATAAAATGTAAAAGATACAACAGGCTTTAGAATACTCAGCAACTTCACCACACATCCCCGCGGGTTCTTAGGGCAGAGCCCTAAGCAGTCGGACGGACATTGTAAGGCTTCGTTCATCCGCTTGCTGCTCGTATGTCCGTCTCAAGAATTGGGCGATGCCAATTCTTGTAAGATGGCTCATACACGTTTTCCTTTCAGGAAAACGTGGGACGGCGGGCGAGGAATAAAAGGATGAAAGACACATTTCTCCGCCGTCCCCGCCCTGACGGGGTGTCCTCTCTCCCCCTTAGATAACACTTATATTTTGAATTTCCCTACTTCCGCAGCAAGCCCCTCTATACGTTGCTTGTTCTGGGTAGCAAGTTCGTCTACTTCATGCACGGCGTTGTTTATCTGCGAAACGCCTTCTGTCATTTCGTTCATGCTTTCTTTGATAACGGCTGTAAGGCTGTCAAGCTTTTCCATTTCCTTTGCTACACCCTTTCCGCCTATAAGCATTTCTTCGGAGCCGTTCTTTACTTCTACCGTAACCGAATTGATATTCTTAATTGCGGCAAGCACCTCTTTACTTCCGTTTTCCTGCTCGCGCATTGCGGACGTAAGCTCGGCACTCATACCTCGAACATTCTCTGCAAGTTGGAAGATGGCATTAAACTTCTCTTCCACAATCTTGGAACTCTCTGAAAGCCCCTTAATATCGTCGCTAAGGTTCTTAAGCGTATCCGTAATCGTTTTACCCTGCGCACTGGACTCTTCGGCAAGCTTTCTGATTTCGTCGGCAACAACGGCAAAACCCTTTCCGCTTTCGCCCGCGTGCGCCGCCTCAATAGCCGCATTCATAGCAAGCAGGTTCGTCTGACTTGCAATGTTCTGAATAACGCTCGAAGCCTCTATCAAACCGCCCGACTCGTCTGCAATCTTCTGCGTTACGGCATTTGAAGTAACAAGCGTAGTCTTACCCTCGGAAGTGGCAGTGGAAAGCTGGCGAACCATGCTGTCACTCTTTTCAAGCGACTGAGTAATGGACGCAATGTTGGCAACCATCTCTTCAATGCTTGCCGACGACTGCGTAACGCTTGCCGCCTGCATTTCAATACTTCCGTTCAGCTGCTCAATAGTGCGGATAATCTCTTCTACAGTGCTTGAAGTTTGAGTAACACTCGAAGCCTGGTTCAAAGCCTGCTGAGTAACATCATCAATATCCGCACTTATCTGACGCACGGCGCTTGCAGTTTTACCCATATTGAACGAAAGCTCGTTACCGATGTCGCCCATAGAGTTTGCATTTATACCGACGGACTGTATCGACTGCCCAATCTTTTCGATGGTTTCGTTAAAGTACTCAGCCATATCGGTAATTTCATCATTACCCACAATCGGAAGGCGCTTTGTAAAGTCGCCCTGAGCAACCATCTGCAGAACGGGAACGGAATCCTTAATAGGCGTAAGCATTTTGTGCGTAACAATCGAAACAATCAAAACCGTTGTAAGCAGAATAAGCAAATTAGCCCCTATAATACCGATTCGCACAATCGTTATAGTGTCCAGGAACTCTTTTACGGGAGCTTCAATAACAACCTTCCAGCCGGTAGTTTGCATAATAGCGGCGCTTGCAATATCCTTTACGCCCATAAGCGTGTAGTAGTGAATTGCGGTTTTATCGCCTTTAAGCATTTCTTCGATAACTGCGGCAACACCCGCAAGGTCTCTGTCGGTTTTGGCAGCCTCTATAGCGCTGAACTCGTTTTCAACCAGGCTTCTGTTTCTGTTTGCTATATTTACGCCCGTATCGGATATTATAAAACAGCCTCCCGACTTACCCACCTTTATATTGTCTACAGCTTCAGAAAGCGTATATCCGTCAAAGATGGCAGCAATCACACCTGCGAACGAATTATCTTTTGCAATAATGGGAACTACCGCTTGTGCAATAAGTTTCCTTGTTTCTACATCTCTAAACGGCTCAGAGAAATACCTGTTTCTTCCGCCGTTGGACTCTTTAAACCACTTTTGACCTGAAACATCAAACTGTTGACCGTCAGGGCGATGATACATTCCCTTCGGGTCAATTATTACCAAATCCATTATCTTATCGTCAGCTTTTACAAGGTCTCGAAGCATGACGGCTTTTTCCGTATAAGCGACACTTCTATCGCAAAGGCTCTGCTGAGAAGCTATTCCTTCAAGGTATTCAAACCACTGTTCTATATCACTATCAATTATGATTGCAGTATCGTTCACCTTATCCACAAGATGGTCTGATACCTTTTCTATAACCGCTTTTTGAAATTGATAAAGCACAAAAACGCTCAAAAGTGAAAGTGCTACTATAATCAAAGTTCCGAATACAATCTGCATCCGAAGCTTGATAGAAAAACGTTTTTTTGCTGACTTCATTATTACTCCTGTAACTGTTGGGGAATTGTAAACTCTGTTGAGTATAAAATTATGCACTTCCGCAAAACTAAAACCTTACAAAAGTGCACCGATATGGACGTTTAATAAGCCCGTGTTCTATACATCGGAAGATTTTACCTTTACATTAAATAAAACTTCCGTGCCTTCGCCTAAAAGCCGCTTACCGTACGGGGTAAGTTGGCATTACCTTATGCAGTAAGTCCAACTTACCCTATGCGGTAACTCCGACTTACCCTATGCAGTAATCGGGCGTTATCTTGTAAAAGAACGCCCGATTACCTTACGCATTACAGTCGAGCGGTTTTTCAAACCTTCCGACCTTAAGCGTCTTTAGCTGTTTTGTTGCGTTCGCATACTTTGAGCGCACCTCAATGTAATATGTGCCCGCCGCCAAGTCCGCGGGCACTATTGCCATAAGACGGGCGGGTTTGTTTTCCGCAATTACAGAAGCGCGGACGGCATTTCCCGTTTCGGGAATAAAGAATATGCCTTGCTCTTCGTCCTTTTGTTCAAACTTAAGCCTGCTTCCTACAAGCTGAACAACGCCGCCCTTTGTAAGGCTTGCGTTTGTCTTCCCCGAAACTATGTCCGTAACCGCCGTGATGTACGGGGATGTGTTTGAACCTTCGGTCTTTTCAGTCTTTACCTTGGCGCTAGCCTCTCTAAGAAGGGTTCCGGGTGTAAGACTGAGGTTTACGCTGTGCCGCTTTTTGTCAAAGCTGTCGGCAGCGCCTTCGAATACGCCTGTAATGCCGAGCGCGGAGTTCATAAGCGGGGTATTCAAAGCGGCTCCGTCTGCAACAATAGATGCGCACACTTCGCCGTACACTTGCAGAACGGCTGCAACGTCCGCACGGGTAAGTGTGGTTCCCTTGTCCATCATCAGGTCGATAATCTCGTTCAGTGTATACGAACGGACATCCGTAACCTGTGCCATGTAGTCGTCCGGCGCGGGAGTTAGAAGGTTTTCCCGCAAGGAATACTTTAACATATCTCCTCCTGGTTTTTATTTACCGCCCGCAGGCTTGCATTCCGCAAGCGGTATAAAAAACGCACATAAACGGAAACTCCGCTTTGTGCGTGCTTTAGCAAACGTTATGCTGTAAGAAGTAAGGCTGTGATGTGTAAAAGTACAATTGCTTATCAGGGAAGTCGGG
>CALHVG010000073.1 GCA_938039145.1 uncultured Treponema sp. | reverse complement strand
GTAGTTTGGCATTTTCTTCAACTCCTTTTTGTCGAAAATGTTTTCAAAAACGATAGTAAAATTATATCTTTGAAATGTGAAAAAACAAAGGAAAATTTTTAAAAATGCTGAAAAGCCAAACGCATTCCGCTTTGTCTGTCATCTGTTTCTGCTGAAATTATCAGAAATGTTCCGGATTCCTAGTTATAGCGAAGCGTTTTCAAAAAATCCGTTGAGGTTCTTCTGCGTTGCTTGGAATATAAGGAATGGATGACAATTTGCAAATTCCATCTGTACATATTTCCTTCAAAAATGTAAAATCACCGTATCAAATTTGCAGACAGTTCGAAGTCCTTCCTGTCTTAAAACAAAACCAGGTAAACTCTTGTTGTTCGCAACACAAAAGTTCCCTAATTAATTAACTCGGATTTCCTGCTGCGGGAGATATGTATGAATGAATTTTTGCTTCTGGGTTCGCTTCTGATTTCCTTTGGAGCTACAATCCTTTTCTTAAAACTTTTTGGGAAAAGCGGACTTTTTGTTTGGATAGCCGTTTCCGCAATTTTTGCAAACATCGAAGTTACGGTCTTGGTTCAGGCGTTCGGGATGGAACAGACGCTTGGAAATACGCTTTTTGCGTCAAGTTTTCTTGCAACGGACATACTAAGCGAACTGTACGGGAAAAAACATGCCGACAAGGGCGTTCGAATTGGAATAATCGTTACGCTTTTTTTCATTATTTTTTCATCGATGTGGCTTCATTACATACCAAGCCAAAACGACCGGGCAATGTCGTCTATAAAGGCCCTGTTTTCGAACACGCCTCGAATTCTAATTGCGAGTTTGGTGGCGTATGCGATTTCGCAAAGCATTGACGTGTGGCTTTATCATAAATGGTGGGCGCTTACAAAAAAGAAAACAGGCAGCACAAAAAAAATGCTTTGGTTTAGAAATAATTTTTCTACGCTCATTAGCCAATTTATCAACATCGTGATTTTCAATTTTGGTTCGTTTTTGGGCGTGTATAAATTCAAGGAATTGCTTTCTATCACTGCTGCTTGCTACATAATCTATCTTGTAACAAGCATTTTGGACACGCCGTTCGTCTATCTTGCAAGAAAAATTTGTCCCACAACATTCGAAAAATCTTCCCCAGATGTTTCCGCAAATGATTTTTGAAAACACAAGCGATTTTATTCTTTAAAAGACGATTTTTAAGATATTATTGGGCGGTTTTTCTTCCTACCGGCGTTCTATGGGTTCGGCGCCTAGATTTTCTTTCCACGAGCCATCTCTTCTCCCTCAAAAAAACACAGTCCACCTATTTTATGCTATACTTTAATCATGAAAATCATCTCTTGGAACGTAAACGGCATTCGTGCCGTAGAAAAAAAAGGTTTCGTGCAATGGCTTACACAAACTGACGCAGATATTCTTTGCCTTCAGGAAACTAAGGCAAATCCGTCGCAACTTTCGGCGGAACTGCTTGCTCCGCCTCAAAAGAACGGCGGAACTTACGTCTCATATTTTTCAAGCGCAAAAAAGCCCGGCTATTCAGGAACGGCGATTTTCTGCAAGAATAATCCGGATTGCGTAGAAAACTTGGGCGACTCCCTTTACGATGACGAAGGGCGGGTGACAATAGCCAAATTCGGGAAAATCGCTGTAATTTCTGCCTATTTCCCGAACAGCCAAGATGCCGGCGCACGCTTGGACTACAAATTAGGCTTTTGCGCCGCAATTCTAAAAAAATGCGATGAACTTGTTTCGCAAGGTTTTGATATTGTTCTGAATGGGGATTACAATATAGCTCACAAGCCGATTGACCTTGCAAATCCTAAAGCAAACGAGCATAACGCCGGCTATCTACCCGAAGAGCGCGCTTGGATGGATGTATTTACCGGTGCTGGCTATGTTGACGTTTTCCGCCATTTTTCTAATGAACCGAATCAATATACTTGGTGGAGTTACAGATTTCACGCAAGAGAAAAGAACATCGGGTGGCGTATAGATTACCAATGTGTGAATTCGGCTTTTTTGTCCAAGGTAAAGTCCTGCAGAATCCTAAGCGACGTAACAGGAAGCGATCATTGCCCTATCGAAATCATAATTGAATCATAATACAGGAGAAAATATGGAAAACACAACGATTGTAAAACATATAATTTTGTGGCAGTTGCATGAAAATCTCACAAATGCTGAAAAGGAAAAAATAAAATCCGACATAAAGCAAGGTCTTGAAAATCTGAAAGGGGAGATTCCGGAAATCCTTGATATAAAAGTACACACAAACGGACTTCCCACTTCCAATGCGGACATCATGCTTGAAAGTTCCTTCAAAGATACCAATGCGCTAAAAACATATGCGGAACATCCGAAACATGTGGCTGTGGCGGATAATCTGATTCGTCCGTACGCAAAAACTCGGGTCTGCTTGGATTTCGAGGAATAAGGCGGCTTGCAGTTGGATTTTCAAAGCGGAGGAGATTCCATTATGGATGATATGCCGAAAATTGCAGTGTTTTTCGATTCGGAAAATGTCCAACCGAGCAAAGTTCCTTTATTGATAGATGCGCTTTCGAGCAAAGGAGATATTTTATTTCAGCGCGCTTATGCCGACTGGTCGATTCCGAACATGAAGTCGTGGAAGGAGCTTTTGAACAAAATCCCCATTACTGCGATTCAGCAATTTCATCATGATGAAAAGCAAGCCGTCGATAAACTTATCATAATGGACGCTATCGAGATGGCAATCATGCATGCTGAAATCGAAATTTTTGCGATTATTACGTCCGATAACGGCTATCATACGCTTGCATTGAGATTGCGGGAGCTCGGGAAACGTGTGGTAGGCTTCGGCGAGCGTTCAAAATGCAATCCGATATGGGTAAAATCCTGCAATGAATTTTCATATTTTGATGATCTTGAAGAAGCCGATGAAGATGTTTTGCTCGATGACAAAGACAAAGCAGATGAGAGCTTAAAGGATTTTTCGCTTGAAAAGTTTGTCGAAAAGGCGTTTGACTCGACGAGGCTTTACAAAAATACCAATACCGTGCTTTTATCCCAGCTCTGGGAGTCGATTCTGCATCAAAAACCTGATTTTAATGTCAAAGAATACAATGCAAAATCTCCTCGTGAATTGATTGCAAGTTTGAGCAATATTTTCAGATTGAGCGACGACGGTAAGCCGCAAAGAACTTTTTTTGTTGAAAAAATCGAAGCGAAACAGAAGTCGGAACGCAAAGACGGTGTGATAAAACGCTGGATTCAAAATTATCGTATAATTTCCGCAGACGACGGCAGCGGCGACTATTTTTTCTACATGGGCGAAATAAATCCCGCATTCAAAGCCGATAAACTTGACAAAGGCACAAAAGTGAATTTTAAGGTTGTAGAAATGCCTAAAAACACCGACTTTTCAAACGGCAACGGCAGAGCTACGGATGTGAAAGTGATTGTGTAGCCGCTAAGAGTGTCTGCTTCCCGCCGCAGCACGGAACTGTAGAAATTTTGCGGAAAATGCGGTAAAAAAAACTATGACTTCGGCAAGACCTTTTGTAAAGTGGGTTGGCGGAAAAAGCCGGTTACTCGGTAAAATCAGAGCAAAATATCCTTCAAAAATCAAGAAGTATTGCGAGCCGTTTGTCGGCGGCGGAGCGGTTTTATTTGATATTCTCAATAATTTTTCGCCGGAAGAAGTTTTAATCAACGATATAAATGCGGAACTGATAAATACGTATGTTCAAATCAAAAAAAATTGTTCAAAAATGATTTCAGAACTTTCAGAACTCCAAAATCTTTATCAAAGTCAAAACGCGGAAAAAAATAAAGATTTTTTTTACGAAAAACGCAGCCGGTATAACGAACTAAAACTGAACGACAATGAGCGGCAGAAGCTTGAAAAAGCGGTTTTATTCATTTTTTTAAATAAAACATGTTTTAACGGATTGTACCGCGTAAATTCCAAAGGAATATTTAATGTGCCGTTCAACAATGCGGCAAATCCTCTCATCTGCGATGAAGAAAATCTTAAAAAGTGTTCCGAACTTCTTCAAAATGTTGAAATGAAGACGGGCGATTACCGGGAATGCAAAACTTTTATCGATAAAGACACGTTTGTCTACATAGATCCGCCGTATCGTCCGCTTTCCGACACGGCGTCGTTTACATCTTACTCGCAAAACAGATTTTCAGATACGGAGCAAATTGAATTGGGGAAGTTTCTTGCGGAGATTTCAAGCAAAGGCGCGATGGTTTTAGCGAGCAATTCCGACCCCAAAAACACGGACAAAGACGATAATTTTTTTGATGATCTGTATGAAAGTTTTAAAATAGAAAGAGTTTCCGCTTCAAGAATGATAAATTCAAACGCAAAAAAACGCGGCGCGATAAATGAACTGTTGATCACCAATATTGCAAGCGCGTTTTAGGGAAAAAAATGCAAAAAGACTTTGATTTATTTATATCGCAGCTGAGCGAAACGAATGCAACGCTCCATTATTTTACCGATTTTGAAAAAGTCATCCGCAATACAAATAAAATTGCGATAAAACTCAATCAGCTGAATTACTTAATCGGAAAAAATGATTTACGAAGCGCAATCAAAGAACTTTACGAAGAAAATCCCAAAGTTTTTGAAGTTTTGGATATTCTGCTTGCGGTAAGGACAAAAGATAAAAAGAAGACTTTCAGCGCGGACGGAAAATTGGTTTTGCTTGAAAGTTATTTTACATCTTTGCAAGGCGTTATTGATTTTATCGAACAAAGCGGACTTGCAGAAGTTTTTAAAAACAAAAATATTACGAATCTTGCCGACTATGTTTTCGGAGTGGAAGTAGGACTTGATACGAACGCCAGAAAAAATCGCAGCGGCGAAAATATGGCTCAAACTGTCGCATTGAAATTCAAAAATGCGGATATTCCATTTAGAGAGGAAGTAAACAGTTCCGAATTTGAAGAAATTAAATCGCTCGGACAGGATTTAAAACGCTTTGATTTTGTAATTCAGACAAAAAAGAAAACGTATCTTATTGAAACTAATTTTTACAATGGCGGCGGCTCAAAGTTGAACGAAGTTGCCCGTGCATACAGCGACATTGCGCCGAA
This sequence comes from uncultured Treponema sp., assembly GCA_938039145.1. Lineage (GTDB taxonomy): Bacteria > Spirochaetota > Spirochaetia > Treponematales > Treponemataceae > Treponema_D. Next base: position 14,610 of record CALHVG010000073.1, on the reverse strand, counting down.
AATCAATCGGTACGAAAAGTTTGAATTCGTCTGGATTACGGACGGACAAGGCTGGCTTTCTGCAAAAAACAAATTGGGCGAAGCATATTCATTGATTCCAAGCGTTTACAATCTTGCAAATCTTGATGATTTTATTTCAAAAATACGCTCGGAAATGTAAAGATAGAGGTAAATATGGCAAAAAACTTATTCAATCATAATGTAAAATTGATTCCGCTGAATAAAATAATTTAATATTCAATCATGTTGACTTCTTATTATAAATCCGACAATCACGATTTTACTCTTGTGCAGGGCGACTGCACTGAAATTTTGCCGCAATTCGAGTTCCAATTCGATATGATTTTTGCAGATCCTCCGTATTTTCTTTCTAACGGCGGTATTTCTGTCCAATCGGGAAAGCAAGTATCCGTAAATAAAGGCGAATGGGATAAGTCTCGCGGTTTTAAAAATGACAATGAATTTAATCGGCAATGGATTTCTTTGTGCAGAGATAAATTAAAAGAAAACGGCACCATTTGGATAAGCGGAACGTACCACAATATTTTTTCTGCAGCGCAAATGCTCACGGAACTGGACTTCCGCATTCTTAACTGCATCACTTGGGCAAAAACTAACCCGCCGCCGAATCTTTCATGCAAATTTTTTACGCATTCAACGGAATTTATATTGTGGGCGCGGAAAAATAAAAAGGTTCCCCATTATTATAACTACGAATTGATGAAAAAAATAAACGGCGGAAAGCAGATGCGAGACCTGTGGAGTTTGCCTGCAATCGCAAAGTGGGAAAAATCTTGCGGAAAGCATCCCACTCAAAAACCGCTTCCGCTGCTCGCAAGGATAATACTTGCCTCGACAAAAGAAAATGCGTGGATTTTAGATCCGTTTAGCGGTTCCGGCACGACGGGAATCGCGGCAAGTTTATTGAACCGCCGTTTTCTAGGTATAGACAAGGAAGAGCCGTTTTTGGAAATATCAAAAAATCGTAGAAGAGAAATTGATGACATCGAAACGAAACTTGAGTACCGAAAAAAAATCTTGAAAGCTCCGGCTGAATATTTCAAAGACACTTTTGAACTTCGCGAAAAAGAGCCGGACTACGGAAGCGATTTACCGATAGAGTAACGATAATGCGGGGTCTTGTAATTTAAGGGCACTTACACGATTGAGCTGCCAAATTTACTTTTCCCGCCCCAATAAAAAACGCAAAAAACGTCCGCAGAAACGGGACGGTTTTATAAAACTCGATTTACGGAAAAATGTTTCAGTTCTTTGCGCGCTCAATGAATGAATCGCCGCGCGTATCTATAACGATTCTTTCGTCAGTGTTTATACACACCGGAACTTTTGCTCAATAAATAAATAATTTGCCAAAGAAAAGTAAGGCATTTTCGCCTTTGCTTTTCTTTGGCTTGTTGAAACAATTTGTAAAATGCTGTTACTGTCTGCTCAGCAAACTGTTCAGCGATTTTACAAATTCTGCCGGTGCTTTTAGTTCTACTCCTGCTATAAGCAATGCCTGATCCAAAAGGACTTCTGCGACATCGCCAATCAAACTTTCGTCATCGGAATCTTTTATTTTTGCAAGAATCGGATGTTCGCCGTTGATTTCCAGAATCGGTTTCATTTCCGGACCGTTCTGTCCCATCGCTTTCATCATCTGAACCATCTGCCAGCTTGGATCGTTTTCGTCAACCACAATGCACGACGGGTTGTCGTCTGTCAGGGTTTTCGAAAGTTTTACTTCTTTTACTTTGTCTCCAAGGGCTTTCTTTATTTTTTCTGTTATCGGTTTGAACTCTTCTTCCTTCTTCTTTGCCTCTTCCTTATCGATTCCAAGGTCTTCGTCGCTACCGCTGCGGTTTACGGCTTTCAGTTCGAAGTCTTTGTACTTTCCGTAGCCACCGATTACGACTTCGTCAATGTCGTCGTCCAAAATTAGAACTTCAAATCCCTTGTTTACGTAGGCTTTAAGCAAAGGATTCGCTCGCATATTTTTTTCATCGCTGCCGGTGATATAATAAATCGCCTTTTGTTCGCTTTTCATGCGCTTTACATATTCAGCAAAACTCGTGTAATTGTCTTCGCCTGTTCCGGATGCGTCCGTGCTTTTAAAACGAACAATTTCTGCAATTTCGTCGCGGTTGGAATAGTCGCTGTAAAGTCCTTCTTTCATCGGGCGATTGTAGTTTTTCACAAACTTGTTCCATTTTTCGATTGCCTTTTTTTCGTCCTCGGAACGATTGGCTTCGTCCGTCTCTTTTGCTTTGTCCGCATCTTCTCCCATTTTTTTGAATTCGCCAAGGAGTTTTTTTACGGAAGCACTGCGAATATTTTCCAAAATTCTGTTTTGCTGCAGAATTTCTCGGCTTACATTCAGCGGCAAATCTTCGGAATCAATTACGCCGCGCACAAAACGCAAATAGGCTGGCAAAAGCTCGCGGTCGTCGTCCGTGATGAAAACTCGTTTCACATAAAGTTTTACACCGCTTTTATAGTCCGCCTGATACATATCAAAAGGTGCGGTCTGCGGAACAAAAAATAGGGTTGTGTACTCCTGAGTTCCTTCCGCATGGGTGTGGATGTAATCGAGCGGGTCTTGCCCATCATGACCAATAGTTTTGTAGAATTCAAAATAGTCTTCCGGTTTGAGTTCGCTTTTTGATTTTTTCCAAAGCGCGCTGGCACTATTAACTTGGTCGATTTTGTTTTCAGTTGATTTTACGTTTCCTTTGTCATCGTATTCGTTTTTTTCGTAATGAAGATAAATCGGGAAAGCGATGTGGTCGCTGTATTTTTTGATGAGTTCTTCTATCTTCCAGCGGGAGGCGTATTCTTTGCTGTCATCGTTTAGCGTCATCACGATTACAGAACCGCTTGCGTCTGCATTGTCGAATCCGTATTTTTTTGCACTCTCGCTTTCTGGCTGAATTTCATCCAAATCGTAGGAATTTGTGCCGTCGCTTGCCCAATGCCAGATTTTTCCGTCGCCGGCAGCCTTTCTTGTATAGACATCGATTTTTTTTGATGCCATGAAAGCGGAGTAAAATCCGACCCCGAACTGGCCTATAAGGTTTGAATCTTTTGAAGCTTCGTTTGTAAGTTTTGAAAGGAACGCTTTTGTTCCGGAACGAGCAATTGTTCCAAGATTGTTCTGCAAATCTTCCGAATCCATGCCGATTCCGGAATCCTGAACGGTAAGAACGCCTGCTTTGTCGTCAAAAGAGATGTCCAGCCTGGGGTCAAACTTGATATTCTTGTAGGAATCATCCGAAACCGTAAGATATTTTAGTTTGTCCAAAGCATCGCTGCCGTTAGAAACGATTTCGCGAAGGAAAATATCCTTGTTCGAATACAAGGAATGGATAAGCAATTGCAAAAGTTGATTCACTTCGGTCTGAAATTCATGTTTTGCCATTTTAAAAAATACCTCTTTGAAAAAAACTGATTTGTTTAAATATAAGAAAAATAAACACAAAAAGGCAAGAAAACTAACAAAACAAATGGACAAAAAATACACATTTTGTTACTATTCGCAGAAACAAGCGGGTAAGGCGAACTTAAAAATGACGACAGAATCTTAAAATTTGTTTTCAAATTAACGTAAGATAGAGCCGGTTCGATTTTAGAAAACTTAGATAAATGAAAATCTAAAAGCCATTCAAGGAGGTTTTTATGGCACAGGAAAAAGATAAAATCCCTTACAAAATTTATTTGAGCGAAGAGGAAATGCCGAAGTATTGGTACAACGTCCGTGCCGACATGAAAAACAAGACAGCTCCGCTTCTTAATCCTAAAACATACAAACCATGCACCCCTGAAGAACTTTCTCACGTTTTTTGCGATGAACTTGTAAAGCAGGAGTTGAACGAGACGGACAGAAATATTCCGATTCCGCAGGAAATTCTTGATTTTTACAAAATGTACCGTCCCGCTCCGCTGACCCGTGCCTATTGCCTTGAAAAAAAATTGGGAACACCCGCAAAAATCTATTATAAATTCGAAGGACAGAATACATCCGGTTCTCACAAGTTGAATTCTGCTATCGCTCAGGCTTTTTACGCAAAGGAGCAGGGCTTAAAGGGCGTTACCACTGAAACTGGCGCAGGTCAGTGGGGAACAGCGATGGCGATGGCAACCGCATATCTTGACCTTGACTGCCGTGTGTATCAGGTTCGCTGTTCTTACGAGCAAAAACCTCATCGCCGCGAAGTAATCAGAACCTATGGAGCTTCGGTGATTCCCTCTCCGAGCATGGAAACGGAAGTCGGCAGAAAAATAAATGCGGAATTTCCGAACTGTACCGGCTCTCTTGGCTGTGCGATTTCGGAAGCGGTAGAATACGCCGGTTGCCACGAAGGATACCGCTATGTCCTCGGTTCCGTGCTGAATCAAGTTCTTCTTCATCAGTCCATAATCGGACTAGAGGCGCAGTCTGCCATGAAAAAATACGGAATAAAACCTGACATCATAATAGGCTGTGCAGGCGGCGGCTCAAATTTGGGTGGACTTATAAGTCCGTTCATGGGCGAAATGCTCCGCGGAGAAGAAAAATACCGTTTTATAGCGGTGGAACCTGCAAGTTGTCCGAGCCTTACAAGAGGCGTTTTTGCCTACGACTATTGCGACACGGGAAAAGTTTGCCCAATGCAGAAAATGTATACGCTGGGTTCTCAGTTCATGCCGAGCGCAAGCCATTCGGGCGGACTTCGTTACCACGGAATGAGTTCCGTAATAAGCCAACTTTACCACGACGGTTATATAGAAGCGTGTGCCGTTGAGCAGACCGAAGTTTTTAAGGCGGCACAACTTTTTTGCAGAACCGAAGGAACTCTTCCCGCTCCGGAAAGCAGCCATGCAATCAAAGCCGCGATAGACGAAGCTCTAAAATGCAAGGAAACCGGCGAAGAAAAAACAATTCTGTTCGGGCTTACGGGAACCGGTTATTTTGACATGAAGGCTTACGAGGCTTTCAATAACGGAACGATGAGCGACTACATTCCGACGGACGAAGAGATAAAAAAATCGACAGACCTGATTCCGCGTTTTGAAGGAAATACCGGATTTTAAAAAACCGACGGTGGAAACAATTTCTGGCGGACACAATCGCCGTGCGTGGAATTTTTCGCAACGTCGGCTCGGCTTTTGAGCCAACGTTGCATAAATGATTCCGCAAAAAACAACTGCTTTTGGAAAGGTGAAGCGACTTTTCTATTATGAGTTGCTCGACAATGGGGAAGAAATATTGCATAATGCAAATTATAATTCCCATTTAGCAAGGACAAAATGGAAGTAAGTTTTTTTCAGTCATCAACAACAGAATTGCTGAGACAAGTTACAAATCTATATTCACTTTTTGATATTACAACTGAATTACAGGTAAATCAAAGTACAATTCATCGCTGGTTAAATGGCTCTGTTCAGCCAAAATCATTTATTGCTGACAGATTGGTAAATATGATTGCAAGGAGAATCCCCGCCCAAGAAAACGATGAAAGAAAAGGAGATTTTACTTTCATCGATTTGTTCGCTGGAATAGGAGGAATTAGAAAAGGCTTTGAACAGGCTGGCGGCAAATGTCTTTATACTTCTGAATGGGACGAATTTGCTCAAAAAACTTACAGTGCCAATTATCCGTCAAAATATCCTATAAATGGAGACATTACAAAAGTAGATGCAAATGATATTCCCGACCATGATGTTCTATTGGCAGGATTCCCTTGCCAGCCATTCAGTATTGCAGGAATTTCAAAGAAAAAATCCCTTGGTCGCCCTACAGGGTTTGCAGATAAAACGCAGGGAACATTGTTTTTTGATGTTGCAAGGATTATAAAAGAAAAACGGCCAAAAGCGTTTGTTCTTGAAAATGTTAAAAATTTAAAATCCCACGACAAAGGAAATACTTTCAAAGTAATTTGGGAAACTTTGACGCAAGATTTAGGTTATACTTGCAGTTCTAGAATTATAGATGCGCAGAGTTGGGTTCCGCAGCATCGTGAACGAATTGTAATTGTAGGGTTTAGAAATAAAATAGATTTTTCTCTTAATGATATGGTCTTGCCTCAAAAAGGAGAATTGAAATTAGCAAGTATTCTCCATAAAATTGATGGAACAGAACCAAGACTCCCACAAGACGGCGACAAATATTTTGATTTTGAAAACAATAAAGTTCTTGATAAATACACTTTGACAGATAATTTGTGGACTTATTTACAGGCTTATGCTACAAAACACCGTTCTCTTGGGAATGGTTTTGGGTACGGTCTTGTAACTGAAAATGACATATCTAGAACTCTTTCTGCTCGATACTACAAAGATGGTTCGGAGGTTTTACTTTCACAAGGGGAAAATAAAAATCCACGCCGACTTACACCTCGTGAATGTGCCCGTCTTATGGGGTATTCAGACGACTATGTTATTCCTGTTTCAGATACAAGAGCTTACAAACAATTTGGGAATTCTGTTGTAGTTCCTTTGTTTCATGCCGTTGCAGAATTCATAAAACCGTTGCTTATGGAACAAATCGGAAAAGAACCTCTTAAAGCAGAACACATTTATACAAAAGAAAAATTGCAATTTGAGAAATGAACTATGGAAAATATCGCTTCAAAACTTATATCAGATACAGCAAATAGCGAAAGAATATTTTGTAAATTTCTTTCTGCAAACGATACAGGAGAAACTGGAGGACATCAGAGTGGGATTTATATTCCAAAGAATTCTGTTGCCCTCATATTTGATGTTCCCGGGGTAAAAGGACAAAACAAAGAAGAATTCAACAAAATAAAATGGCAAGATGATTTTGAAACAGATGCGCATTTCAAATATTATGGGCAAGGGTCAAGAAATGAATATAGAATTACAGGTTTTGGAAGGAATTTCCCATTTTTAAAACCTGATTTTACAGGTTCTTTAGTCGTAATTTTAAAACAAAAAGATTCTTCGTATAAAGGATATGTTCTTGAAACTGAAGATGGAATAGAATATTTCCTAGATTACTTTGGAATTACCCCAACCGAAACAAACCGTCTTATTGATACAGAATTGACGAATCCAGAAGAAAAAGAAAAAATTGCTATTCAAGAATTTATAAACTCGCTGACAACTGATTTTCCTTCATCTGAACAAATGTCGCTTGAGGCACAAAGAATTCAAAATTGGTGTTTCAATCATAATGAATACATTCACCTAAAGCCAGATGATAAATTACTTGATTGGACGGAAGTTGAATATCGGCTTTTTAGAGCAATTGAACATGACAGATACGGCTCGCTTGTAAAAAATGGGTTTTCGAATGTTGAGAAGTTTATTGATCTTGCAAATCAAGTGCTGAACAGAAGAAAAAGTCGTGCCGGTAAAAGTTTGGAGCATCATTTAAGTTCTTTATTTACGGGAAATAATATAACTTTTTCTTCACAGGCAGTAACAGAAGGCAACAAGAAACCTGATTTTATTTTCCCGTCTATAGAGTCTTATCATGATTCTGCATTTTCTGTTGATAAACTTGCTTCTCTTGCAGCCAAAACAACTTGTAAAGACCGATGGAGACAAGTTTTAAATGAGGCTGACAGATTACGTTCGAAAAATAAATTTCTATGTACACTTCAACAGGGGATTTCATCTTCCCAGCTTACAGAAATGAAAAACGAAAAAGTCGTTTTGGTTGTTCCCGAAAAGTATATAAAGACATATCCGGAAAAATATCAGAATGATATTTGGAGTGTGAAAAAGTTTATTGACTATATAAAGGAAATGGAAAAATTATAAAATACAGCCTTACAGCGACTCTTCTATTAAAAATAGTTCGTGTTATGAATATTGCAGATCCGCAGCTCAAAAGTTGGGCAAATAAAGTTCAATTTGAGTGGCGACTTTTTATTTAATCGGTGGTTTTTCATCCCCACGGACGGAGAGATAAAAAAATCGACAAATCTGATTCCCCGCTTTGAAGGAAACGACGGATTTTAGAAAATCGCCGGATTCCGGAAAAATCGACGGCGGACACAATCGCCATGCGTGGAATTTTATGCAAAGTCAGCTCGGCTTTTGAGCCGACGTTGCATAAACGATTCCGCAAAAAACAACCGCTTTTGGAAAGATGAAACAATTTTTCTAAGCGGTTATTTTTTTGCGAAAATCACCTTATTTTGACATTTCCCCGAAAAACGGGGGCATTTGACTTTTTAGCGTCAGTTTGTTATATTACTACCATTCTTTGCGGAGTTAGCTCAGTTGGTTAGAGCATCACGTTGACATCGTGGGGGTCGGTGGTTCGAATCCACTATTCCGCATTTTCAAAAATCTACAGCATTTTTAGCGTATTCGCCGGATTTTCGCCGGCGTTTACTTTTTCTTCCGCACGGATAATCACTCCGTTCTCGTCGATAAGATACGTAGTCCGCACAACGCCCATGAATGTTTTTCCGTAAAGTTTTTTCTCTTTCCAAACGTCATAGGCTTTTAGAGTGTCAAGCGAAACATCGGAAAGCAGCGTAAACGGAAGCGAATATTTTTCCGCAAATTTTTTGTGGCTTTGAACACTATCCTTGCTTACGCCCACGACCTCAGCGCCCTTTTCCCTGAACGCCGGAAAAAGTTCCGCAAATGAACAAGCCTGCTTTGTGCATCCCGACGTGTTGTCCTTTGGATAAAAATAAAGCACAAGTTTTTTCCCCGAATATTCTTCAAGCGAATGAAATACCCCGTCCTGATCCGCCAAATTAAAAGAAGGAGCTTTTGTTCCTACTTCCAGCATTGTAATTCCCCCGTAAATTTTATTTTTTTAATTTTATACCATTTTGGGCGGCACCGCCAACTTAAAAGTTGGCGGTCGCTATGTCCGCGGTTCCCCTACGGTCATTCCTCCGCTACGCTCCGGAACAGCCTTCGGCTGCCGCTCCCAGCGCTGCCGCATTTTCCAAAACACAAGATTCAGCTTTCAATGCTTTACGAGCGTTATTATGAACACCCAAATAAATGCGCCTGTCGCCATCATTTTCATGCCTGTTCCCAAAAGAAATCCTTTGAAACATCCTAATGCCGACTCAAACACATGCTTCATGTCCGAGGAATCGTGAATCATTTCTCCTACAAATGCGCCAAGAAACGGACCAAAAATTATTCCCCACGGGCCTGTAAAAAATCCTACGAAAAGTCCGACCGAACTTCCGATGATTCCGTATTTGCTTCCGCCCGATTGTTTTGTCATCAAAACGGGAAAAAAATTGTCCAAAACAGAAACCGCAATCGCAACAACTCCAGTGACCATAAGCAAAATCGGCGAAGAATTCGTATATCGTGAAAAATGCGAAATCAAAAGTCCCAGCCACGCCAACGGTGCGCCCGGAAGAATCGGCACTACCGTTCCGATAAATCCTACAATCAGGCAAACGCCGCCAAGCAGCACAAACAAAATATCCATACAAATCGTCCTTGTTATACAGCAGGTTTTCAAAGTATAATGGTTTTATGTCAGAAAAACAAAGTAAAATTTTCGTAGCAAGTTTTTATAATACATTGATTTATTTTTTTATAAGCGGAATTGTTTCATTTGTGCTTTTATTTTTTCGTCAAAAATTTCTTTTTGCTTTGACCGGCGGAGAAGTGCGCCTTGCCTGCGTTTTCCCGCCAATTTTTGGAATGATTTTCGGATTTCCGGGAATCATTGCCTGCACGCTTTCGGCTTTTGCAGCGAATCTTCTTTCCGGATATTCCGCAGGTCTTTGTTTTTTTAACGTACCCGCAAATTTTTTATTCGGATTCGTTCCGCTCGTAGTTTGGAATTTTGTGTCCGGAATAGATAAAGAGCAAAGATTGCGCATAAATTCTCCCGTAAAATTTTTAATTTTCGCCTTGCTCATGATTGCCGCAAACGGAATCGTTCTGCTTTCCGAAAAAATCGGATTCAGGATTTTTAGCCCGACAATCGATTTTTCAAAAGAAATTTTATTGAATTTTATAAACAATGTATTTTTCTGCACAATGTACGGACTTCCGATGTTCATGACTGTTTCGGCGATTTTTCGTTATGCAAAAAACAGCGACAGAATCGAAGGACCGATATTTTCCATAATCGAAAAACTCATTCTTTTTTTCACGATTCTTTCCGTGATTTTGACTAATTTTGTCGGTATAAATCTGTATTTTTCTATTGAAAAAGATTTCCTGAATCTTATGGATTTTTGGATAAACATTTCGTTGGCGCAGAATATGATTTTGTTTTTCGTTTTTGCGTCGGCTTTGTTCCTTCTGACTTTGGTCGCGCGCCATATCACAAAGCCTTTGGAAAGAATGGCGAATGTTTCAAGGAATTATCGGAGCAGAGAAAATGCGATACGGAACAATATTGAAATTATAGGGGTCTGCGCCGATTACGCTTCGTTGGATTCCGAGATAGGCGAACTTGCTCGTTCATACGTTGCCCTTGCGTCTGACATGAGCGATTTTATAAAGAATCTTGAAATGGTTTCGTTCAAAAAGGCAAGCTACGAAAAAGATATTTTTTTTGCAAGCCAGATTCAAAAAACTCTTCTTCCGCAGATTTTTCCGACGTTCACGCCTTGTTCCGATGTGGATATTTTCGCTTCGATAATTTTTTCAAAAGATTTCGGCGGCGATTTTTACGATTATTTTCTTATCGACAACGACCACATCGCGATAATCACGGCGGATGTTTCCGGACGAGGAATCGAAGCGGCTTTGTGCATGGCTATAGCTAAAAATTTGCTGAAAGACAAGGCTCTTGCGGGGCTTTTACCAAACGAAAGTCTTTTGGAGATAAATCAGCAGTTGGCAAAAGACAACAGTGCAGGACTTTTTGTTTCAGTGTGGCTGGGAATACTTTCGACGGCAACGGGTGTCCTTCAGTACGTGAATGCAGGACATCCGAATCCTCTGTACATGAAAAACGGTCAGGATTTCAAGTTCCTTGACACGCCTGTAGATCCGGCGCTTGCCGTCTCCGACGAAACTCTGTACAGTTCCGAAACGCTGGAACTTCAGCCCGGAGACAAAATCGTTTTGTTTACAAAAGGAATTTCAGAAGCCGGAAACAACAGCGGCGAAAATTACGGAAAAGCTCGAATTTTGGAATTTTTTAACGAACACAAAAAAATCGAGGTTCAGGAACTGGTGGAAGGACTTAACCGAAACGTCTCAATGTTTATCGGTTCTGCGGCTCAAGAAAACGATTTTACCGTTCTTGCGTTGGAATACAAAAAGCAGGCGTACAAAGACTAGCGGAGTTTTGGGAAACTTAATCCGAAATTTGCTTGTCGGCATAGGAAAATTAAAAATCATTGACAGCCCATAATTTAGGTGAAACGATAAATATAAGATTTTGGAGGAATTATGAAAAAGCGATTGTCTTTAATTTTGTTTTCATTTCTTTTTGTGTTGTTTTTGGCTTGCGACGACGATTTTGGTGTAAAAGTTCTTGCCGAGCCTGCGTTTATAATCTGTGTGCAACATGGCGATTCGGTGGAATCATGCAAGTTAAAACTTGATTCAAAAAATCCAGAATTTGATAACCAGGAATTTATGCCCGGAGATTTATCGTCTTATAAATATGCTGATAAAATAAAAAACATTGCAGCCCCCCATAAAGCGATTTGGATTCCGATTTCGATAGGCGGCCTGAACATTGGAACCAGGTATAATATTGAAATAAAGGCGACACTCACCATGACTTTAAATGGAATTGCAAAAGAGTACACGGGAAATTTAAAGGTTAGTCGCTTACGAGGATTGGAGCTTTCCGACTATGCGATAATCTTTGAAAATGTGTCCGCCCCTAATGAAAAATTGACAGGAATTTTTGTCTACGAGTATCATGCATATATTTGATTTTAATTTTTGATGGAGAGATGGGGAAATCCGGCGCGGATTTTTCAAGGCAAGCAATCTGCTGATAGATTGCTCGCCTTGCCTTTTTTGTTAGGAATTATTCCAGCGTCAAAAGAAGCGCCATTTTGAATTTCCCGTCCGCTTTTACGTAATGCGCACCGCCTTTGTCGAACTTGAAATTTTCGCCCGCTTTGATTTTGTGTTCTTTGCCTTCATAGCCGATGATTCCGGTTCCGTCCAGCGCAAAAATTATTGCTTCGCCTGGAGCGGCGTGTTCCGTAAGCCCGGTTCCTTCGTCAAAACTCATCAAAACGAACTTCAATTTTTCCTCGTTTATAAGATCCATGTTTACGATTTTTCCTTCCTGATATGGAAGAATGTTCTTTAATTCAAACACTTCGTTTGATTTTAGAATCTCGTTCATCTTTGTGTCCTCCTTTAGTTGGATTTCCGCATACACGGCTCCATCTTCTGTTTTTGCGCCGACAGGAATTCCTACCGGCGTTACATATATTTTACCTTTTTCAACATAGATTTTTTCCAGCGGCTCGGATTCTGCGGATTTTTTCAGAACCTCGATTTTTCCGTCCAAAACAAGCCACAATTTCGAAAATCTATAGATTTCGGGGCTTATGTCCGTTCCGGCAGCAAAAGAAAACCAGCTTATGAAAAATCCGTTTTTGTCGCTCACGGATTTTGAGACCGTGCAACCCAGAACCGGAGGATTCTCTTTTGCGATTGAAAATACTTTTCCTGACAATTCTTTCATCGGATTCCTTACGATTTTGGCTTTGTAGAAACGTTGCAAACGTAGCCCAACTTGTCTTTGTTAGAATTGAAGAAGTTGAACATAGACTTGAACATTTTACGGTTTTCCTTTTTCATCGCATTTTTGAAAATTTTTATCGTCCTAAAAAATCCTTCGTCTTTTATCATGCCCTTTGGACTCATGAGTGTCATTGCGCCGTATTTTTGCGTTACCGAAAATCCTGCGGATTCTATGGTGTTTTTCCAGCTTTCCAAATCCAGCGGCTCGACATTTGCGTTTATCGAACGGCTCAATCCTATCCGCAGCTGTTTTTGCTCGTCGGAAACATTTGTGCGCAGGACTACATCTTGCGTCAGAAGGATTCCGCCGGGTTTTAGAACCCTAAAATATTCTTTCAATGCCTTTTGTTTTTCTTCTGCATGGAGCATGGTCAGCATGGCTTCGTTTATCACCACGTCAAAAGTGTTGTCCCCAAACGGAAGCTCCATGGCGTTTCCTTTGATGGCGTTCAGTTTTGACTCGAGCTTTTTATTTTTTATGGCTTCATTTGCGATTTCAAGGAATTTATCGTCAAGGTCGATACCCGTAACTTCGCAGCCGAATTCTTTGTGAATTTTTATCATCGTTTTTGCACGATTGCATGCGACCTCAAGAACTTTCGAGTTTTTGTTTATGTTACCGTGAGCCAAAAGCCAGTTCGTCGCCTCGATTCCGCCGGGTCTGAGTTTTGATTTTCCAAGTTTCGCAAGAAAGACGTGTCCCATTTCCGCCATAAAGATTCTCCTTAGATTAAGATTTCAATTAATTGTATGGTATATTCTGAAAAATTGCATTACAAGAAGTATTTTTCTCAATATTTCAGTTTTTGAGAAAAGGCAGACGTGATGGCGGATATATTTATGCAGCGTTCATTATGCAATTCGTAGTATATCCGCTACAGGCAGCGGACGGAATAACCGAAGGCAGGGATAAAACTGAGGACTTGAGTTTTCGGGAAGTTTTCAGTTTATGCAGTTTTCCGGTTAGGAAAGCTGCATAAGATATTTTTAAATGAACAGTGTGTTCAGTTAGTTGGCTTATTTTTTAAATTCGATAACGGCGGATTCAATGGCGGTTGTTGTATCGATATTAACGTTTTGCGAGCCCGTTTTGATAACTTCGCCTTTTATCTTCAATTTTGCCGGAGCCCATATCCCGAAAGTGATAACATTTGCAAGGTATGCCAAAGGTCCTGCAGAATAAGATATTGTGATGTTCCTTGCTCCGTTTCCGCCTTTTGCAAGAATTTCCTTCCAGATGATTCCTGAAACCTTGTCGCTCATTGTTGCCGCGGAAATGTTGAACAGGTTTGCTCCTGCCGGAGTGCCCAGGAATTCGTGCACAGTTTTTGATTTGGAGAAAGTTCCAAGAACTTCCACGTTGTCAGCCATTGGAGAGAACGCCAGTCCATCTGCCCTGCATGTTGTATATGCTGTAAGCGCAATAGTTATCAACATTCCCACAAAAATTAAGCATTTGTTGCTTTTCATGAAAGACTCCTTTTTCCATATTTTCCTTGCTTGTTTTAGCAAAACATTTTGCGGAGAAACTGGAAAATAATATTGATTTTAATTGCTGCAAAACGAGCATAGCGAAGTTTTGCAGCAATAGGATAAGTCAATCCCATTGCCTAGTGTACACTAGGCAACGCACTCGGCAGATTTGTTCCGAATGCGCAAGGAGGTGTGATATGACGATGCATCGTATGTGTGATTTATAAAAAGAGGACAGCGGGCGGATATATATAGGCATCGTTCATCATACGGTTCCCTGCATATCCACCCCACAAATCGAGCCGTCAGCTCGATTTGTGCAAGGTGGGGGAGTGTATACACGTCATTCATCGTACAGTGAAGACATCATTCACCGAGCGGTGAAGACGGGCGGATATATATAGGCAGCCTTCATCAAACAATTCCCCGCATATCCGCCTCACAAATCGAGCAGTAAGCTCGATT
>CALHVG010000072.1 GCA_938039145.1 uncultured Treponema sp. | reverse complement strand
ATATATATGCAAGCATATAAAGCACAGGAGGTAATAAAATATGGAAAAGATTAAAAAGTCCACCATTATCTGGATTATTGTTCTATTTTTGTCGGCGATTCTGATTGGAAGCTCCCTGGGCTGGATGCTTTCGGAAACGCAAAACATAAAAAACACAGAATTCCTTACGTCGTTCGACACGGCTCTTCCCACAAAACTTCTTGACATAAACGGAGAACTCATAACGGAATTCGCATCCGACGAAAAACGGGAGATAATCAGTCTGAATAAACTTCCGCAGCACATGATAGACGCGCTTCTTACAAGGGAAGACAGGATTTTCTATTCCCACAGAGGATTCAGCTACAAGGCTCTTTTCCGTGCGGTATTCGGAAAACTTACAGGAAGAAAACTTGGAGGCGGCTCCACCTTGACCCAACAGATAGCCGGAACTATTTACGCAGACCGTTCCGACATGAGCGTAATGAGAAAACTCAGGGAACTTTGGTGGGCAATCCAAATGGAAAGGCGGTATTCCAAAAACGAGATTCTTGAACTTTACCTGAACAAAATATACTTTGGCGGCGGAACATACGGTGTGAACGCCGCGTCAAAATATTATTTCGGACACAACGCAACCGAAATCACGCCGGCGGAATCGGCGATTCTTGTGATTCAGCTTTCAAACCCTGCGTTTTACAATCCGTTTGACCACCCAAACCGCGCCCGCGAACGTCAGAAGAACGTTTTGGATTCCATGGTGAAGCAAGGCTACGTAACTCAAGAGGAAGCCACAGAATCCTTCGACGAATTCTGGGCATCATTCGACTACACAAGGACAAGTTCTTCCGCCTACATGATGCGGGACGACAAAGCTCCGTGGTTCAGCGAATACGTTCGGCGGGAACTCGGAAACATGATTTACGGAAGCCAAAACATATACACGAGCGGCTTTACCGTAAACACGACGCTCGACCTTTCCCATCAGAAGGCGGCGCAGGATTCCATGGATAAATGGATAAAAATAGCGAACGAACGCTATCAGGAAGAACGGTCAAGGCGTTCCACGACCGCATACAGGACATACATTCCGATGGCGGAACTGCTTTCGCTCTTGTTCAACATTCCCGAACTCAAAGTCGGCTCAAGAAGGTCGCACACAATATCAAAATCCACCTACCTTTCACAGGTGAATCCGATTGTAGACGTGTTCTCGCTCATGTGCGGAATCGAAAGCCTGAAAGTCGACGTTGTGAACAAAGCGAACATTCAAGCGAAAAAAGCGAACGAGAAAACCACAGTCGAAGGCACGATGATTTCGATTGAAAACGAGACCGGCTACATAACAGCTCTTGTCGGAGGCTCAAAGTTCGACTCAGAAAACCAGTTCATACGAGCCACGCAGGCAAAACTCCAGCCGGGTTCCACCTTCAAGCCCCTTCACTACACAGAGGCGATAAACTCAAGAAAATTCAATCCGACGACAATAATATCCGACACTCCGGTCGTCTTCCACACTTCAGATGGAAAACCTTACATTCCGCAGAATTTCCAGGACGAATGGCTTGGAAACGTTCCTTTGTACCATGCGCTAAAAGCTTCTATGAACGTTCCGTCGCTAAAGGTTCTTGACGGAATCGGATTCGAGGCGGCAATCGACAGAGCCGCAAGCCTTTTGGGAATACCAAAAGACGAACTTTCGTCAAGAGGGTTCGTGCCGGGATACCCCATCGGTCTTGGAGTTTGTTCGGTTCGTCCTATAGAACTTGCGCGCGCATACGCCGTGATAGCGAACGGAGGAAAAGCGGTAACTCCAATGGCAATCCGGACCGTCGAGGATAGGAACGGAAACCTTATCCTAAATCCGGAACGGGAAATCCGGCTTTCGCAGCAGTCAAAGGGAGACGCAGTGCAGGTAATTCCTAGGGAAACGGCATTCGTCATGACAAAACTGCTTGAACAGACGGTGCAGTCCGGAACTCTGTGGCGACAAAAATGGAAGTTCAACTACAAAACGGAAGACGGAAAAGAATACACAATGCCCATGGCAGGAAAAACCGGAACCACGCAGAACTGGGCTGACGCATGGGCATCGGGATTTTCGCCGTATTACACATCTACGTTTTGGTTCGGATTTGACAGACCCGGACGCTCGCTTGGTCTAAAGATAACAGGAGCGACGCTCGCAGGATTTGCATGGGGCGACTACATGAGAGAAATCCACCAGAACCTTATCACAAAGGACTTTCCGCAGCCAATCGAAGGCGTAATCAAGGCGACCGTATGCTCGGAAAGCGGCGGAATTCCCACACCGGCGTGCGAAGGGCATCTTACAACACAATGGTATCTTCAGGGAACGCAACCCACGGAAATATGCCACATACACTCGTCCAATTCGTCGTCCGTTCTTTCAATATCCAGGCTGAAAAGCGAGATGTACAAGTCCGGGCAGCACCTGACCGAAAAAGTTGACACCACACCGCTGAAGATAAACCTTGACTTTTTGGAACCGGGGTATGAAAATTTAATCGATGAAGATGTCGGAAAGGAAGACAAAGGGCAACCTGAAACCGAAAATTTTGACTACAACATTTTTATGGAATGACATTGAAATCCAGGATTTTCAACGCCATTTTTTAAAGAGCAGAATCGAAAAGGGTCGAACATATGCTGGTGAACATCGATGACATCAAGATAAAAAAAAGAATCCGAAAGGATTTGGGCGATTTAGAACCTTTGAAAAACAGCCTAAGGGCGTACGGACTTCTTAATCCCATCACCTTGAATTCGCACCTTGAGCTTATAGCAGGTGAACGCCGTCTTCAAGCGGCAAAACAGCTCGGCTGGTCAAACATAAACGCCGTCATAGTGGATAATCTTAACGAAACAGAAGAACTTGAAATCGAGCTTGAAGAAAACAACCAGCGTAAGGAATTTACAAGCGAAGAACTCCTTGAAGGCTACAGACGGCTAGACAAACTGCGGAATCCTTCGCTTTTCTCAAAAATCTGGAGAAAAATCAAGCGTTTTTTCAGCCGGATAAAATCAATATTCTGCAAAAAATAAAACTATATTTCCGCAAGATAATATTTTTTCTTTCCTCGGCGAATCACTATAACTTGACCGTCAATCGCTAAGTCCTTTGAGACTATCATGGATTCGTCCGTTGCGGCTTTTCCGTTCACTAAAATGGCGTTCCCCTTTATGAATTCCCTTGCCTCCCTTTTTGAAGAAACAATTTTGTTCTGAACCAAAACTTCTACCAACGGAAGCGGCTCTGAAAGTTTGAACGAAGGAACCCCTTTCAGTCCGAGTTTTATATCCTTTACCGAAAGCCCCGAAAAGTCCCCTGCAAAAAGTTTTTGACTTACAGCAACAGCATTGTCCGCTTCGTCCTTTCCGTGAATATCCTTTACGACTTCCCACGCCAACGCTTTTTGGGCAACCCTTGTCTCCGGCGCGGCAAGCTGCTTTTCGTTTATTTCCTCAATTTCTTTTCGTTCAAGGAAAGTGAACACTTTGAGGTACTCAAGAACTTTGGAATCGTCAGTATTTATAAGATACTGGTATATTTCGTAGGCTGAAGTTTTTTCCTTGTCAAGCCAAAGCGCATTTCCCTCGGATTTTCCGAACTTTTTTCCCGTGGGGTCAAGAATCAAAGGCATGGTAAATGCATAGGCGGGTTTATCAAGGATTTTTCTTATGAGGTCGACACCCGTCGTAATGTTCCCCCACTGGTCGCTTCCTGCAACCTGCATAACGCAGTTTTTTTCACTGTAAAGATGCACAAAATCGTAGCCTTGAATCAGCATATAAGAAAATTCCGCGTAAGTGATTCCGGTATCAAGCCGGCGGCGGATTATATCCTTATCGAGCATATAGTTCAGGTTTACGTATTTACCTATATCCCGCAAAAAATCAAGGAATGTATAATTTTTTAGCCAGTCGTAGTTGTCCACAAGTTCAGCGGAAGGCACAATACCGGAGACCTGCGAACGGATTTTTTTTATGTTGTAATTAACATCTTCTTCGGAAATTATTTCCCGTTCAGCCGTAGGACGCGGGTCTCCGATTCTTCCCGTGGCACCTCCGCACAAAAGAATCGGCTTGTGTCCGGCATTGGAAAGACGCTTTGCCATGCAGAGCGACGAATAATGCCCAAGATGAAGGCTGTCTGCGG
Source organism: uncultured Treponema sp. (assembly GCA_938039145.1). GTDB lineage: Bacteria > Spirochaetota > Spirochaetia > Treponematales > Treponemataceae > Treponema_D. The sequence goes on along the minus strand of CALHVG010000072.1, from coordinate 433 downwards.
TAGGATCTGTTCCCCAATAAAAAGTTATAGGGTTTCCGTCAAGCACTTTCTTTAATTCGCTTTCTTCGCCTGCGATATCCTTTACAAGATCTCGCCATTTCAGATCCTCAAACAAAGTCATTTTTACTTCCTTAAAACAAGATTTGTCCAAAAATTATAGTTGAACGAAAAATTATTTTCAATACAGGACGAATTATTGCCGTGCAATGATTTATTTGAGAGCGAACGGAATAAAAAATCGGAATAAAAAATCGGAACTGAAAAATCGGAACTGAAAAATCGGAACTAAAAATCGGAACTAAAAATCGGAACTAAAAATCGGAACTAAAAATCGGAATTAAAAAATCGGAATTAAAAAATCGGAATTAAAAAATCGGAATTAAAAAATCGGGATTAAAAAATCGGGATTAAAAAATCGGGATTAAAAAATCGG
>CALHVG010000071.1 GCA_938039145.1 uncultured Treponema sp. | reverse complement strand
AATCGTATAATATGCTGCAATCGAGGCATCCAGTACAGGAAGATTCACCTCCTCGATTAATGCACCCTTTGACTCAAACCATTTTCTTGTCTCGTCAAATGCCGCCTTCACGTCGGAATCAAGCCCCTTTGTTTCAAGAAACTGCTTTGGAATCGCAACTTTAAGCGAGGAAAGAGCAGAATAAGGCTTCAGTTCCAAAAGTTTTTCCAAATCGGGAAGTTCAGCTGACGTGTCGTCGTAAAAATCAACGCCCGCCATAACCCTAAGAGGAGCGGCGATGTCTCCCGGCGTATGCCCCATTATGCCGACTTGATCCAAGGAAGAACCGTAGGCAACAACGCCCCACCTTGAAAGAACGCCATACGTAGGCTTCAGCCCGTAGATTCCGCAATAACTTGCAGGAAGCCGAACAGAGCCGCCGGTTTCCGTTCCAAGGGCAAACAGAACTTGATTTCCGCTTACTGCCGCCGCAGAACCGCCTGAAGAGCCGCCGGACACATAATCCCTGTTTATAGGATTTCTTGTAGCACCGTAGGAAGAATATTCCGTGGAAGAACCCATCGCAAACTCGTCCTGGTTGCACCTTCCAACGGGAATCGCACCGGCTGCCTCAAGTCGAGAAATTACAGTCGCGTCATAAGGAGCGACATACCCTTGAAGAATTTTCGAACCGCATGTAAGAGCGTGTCCTTTTGAGCTTATATTGTCCTTGTTCGCAAAAGGAATTCCCAAAAGCGGTTTTTCCAAAAACAGGGCGTCCAGTTTTCCGTTTTCCTTTGCTTCACGGATTTCTTTATCCGCCGCCTCCGCTTTTAAAAGCGCATCCTCATATATTTCAAGGAATGCGTTCAGCGGTTTTTCCGAATGTTTATCCGCTTCAAAATTTTCAATGGATTTTTTTACCAAGGCGACGCTGGTCGTCTTTCCTTCCTTTAACTCAAGGATAGTTTCTTTTATCGTATATGGCATAGTTATCCTCTAAGCACCTTCCCCGATAACCTTCGGGACCTGAAAGTAGCCATCCATGAATTCTTTCGTAACTTTCTTTACGTCCGAGACCTCAAGTCCGTGGACAACCGCATCATCCCTCAATTTTTCCGCCTCTGTGGAAGGATATGCATCGTAGGGATTTTCGCTATCGTCATATTTTGAGAGAATGTTGAAATAGCCAACGATTTCTCCAACCTGTTTTCTAAGGGTTTCGATGTCTGTGCTTTCAGGAGAAAGCCTTGAAAGATAAAGGAGATTTCCAAGCGTCTCCTCGTCGATTTCTTTGTGACTTTTCATGGTTCACATTATAGAAAAAACTCATGTTTTGTACAATGAATATGAAATGCGGAAAAACCGCTCACAACCCAAGAGAAAAATGGATTCTAGAAAAACACAACTAAAAATCAAGTGAAAAAATTATCGTAAAACGCCGGAATAAAATCCTCCGGCTAACTAAAAAATCCGGATTTTATAAAAAAATCAAGCAAATCTGCGTATAGAATCCATCAGCGCCTGCATCTGAGAATGGTTTCCTATAGAAATCCGCACATAGTCTTCTATTCCCTTTGTCGCAAAATGCCGCACAAGGATTCCGTCTTTTTTGATTTCTTCGTAGACCTTTTTTCCGGCGATAAAAGGATTTTTTGCAAGCACAAAATTGGTCATGCTGTCGTTCAAAATCCAGCCGCGTTCCCTAAGAAAAGCCGTAAAATCATTCCGCTCCGAAACAATTTTTTTTGCACAGTCCGCATAGTAAAAATCGTTTCTGCAAGCGGCTTTTCCCGCGACCTGCGCCATCGCATCCACGGGAAAATGGTTCAGGCTGTTTTTTACGGTCGTAACGGCGTTTATAAGTTCGGGATTTGCGACCATATAGCCAAGCCTGAAACCTGCGCCCGAAAAACTTTTGCTGAATGTCCGAACAATCACAAGATTCTTAAAATCCTTTAAAAGCGGAATGCAGCTTTCTCCGCCAAAATCGCAGTAAGCCTCGTCCACAACAAAAACCTTGTCAGAATCAAAATTCTCAAGCATCGCCCTTACCTGATTTCTTGAAAGGGCCAAAGCGGAAGGCGCGTTAGGATTCGCAAAAATTATTCCGGAACCGTTTTTTTTCGCGCGCCTAAGAAGTTCGGCAGAATCCAAAGAGCCGTCCTTGTTCATCGGAACAATATCGGTCGAAATTCCGTAAAAGCCTGCGTACACAGGATAAAAACTGTACGAAAATTCAGGAAGAACCAACGGGGTTTCGCTTCCGAAAAACGCATAGAAAATAAACGAAAGAACTTCGTCGCTTCCGTTTCCGCAATAAATCATGTCCGGCGAAAGCGCAAACGGAATTCTATCAGACTCTGCCGGTCGGACCAAAGTTCCGCTTGTATCGCTCCTACAAAGAACGCCGCCCGTCCTGGTCAGCATAAAAGCGATTTCTTCCCTAAGTTCAAGGGAATCCGGATCGGGATAAAGCGCAAGACTCATAGGATTTTTGTTCACAAAATCGGAGACCGCCTGCACCACATCGGCGCACGGCGGAAAAGGATTCTCGTTTGCGTTCAATTTTATGTAAGGGCGATCCTTAGGCTGCTCGCCCGGAACATAAGGATTCAGATTTTTCATTCGACTTGAAAGCATGGAGACATGATATTGCTTTTGGCAAAAAATATAAAGCAATCTAAGGATTTTCTCGAACGCAATTTCCGATTCGAACAAGTTATTTTAAAACAAAAAAGGAATGTCCCAAAAAGACATTCCCAAAGCCAACTCCCGGACTTGAACCGAGTACCTACGCGTTACGAGTGCGTTGCTCTACCAAGTGAGCTAAGTTGGCAAGTTCGTAGACTATACAGTATTTTCAAAAAGAGTTCAACCGGCTATCTTTCCATTGTTTTCTGATCGACTATGCGCTTCATGTCGGCAATATTGTTGACAATCATGTAGTTGTCGTAAACATCAAGGCGGTGCTTTTCCACAAAACGATTAATCTCGTCCCTTGTAACTTCCTGCGAAAGCCCTGCCCACGAAGCTATGTCCGCAACCGTAACATTGAATTTTCTTGTTCTGTCCGCTTCGGACGCTGACGGATACATTTCATCAAGCATAAGGAATACGTCAGCAATTCTGGCGTTCGGATCTTTTATCACCAGCACCCTGAAACGCCTTTTTTGGTCATATATACGTTTGCAGAAAAGTTTTAGAAGTTTCAAAGAAATCATGGGATTTCCAGTTATCAAATCTTCGAAATTTTCTTTGCTGAACTCAAGACATTTTACTTTGCGTTTTGCTATGCAGGTCGCAGAACGCGGCGAATTGTCAAGTATTGCCATCTCACCGAACAATTCTCCGTTTTTAAGAATATCCAGGTTCTTCTGAGTGCCGTTTGCGCATTTTGCAAGCTGAACCATGCCGCTTTGAATAAGGTAAAATGTGTCGCCCGGCTCGAACTCCGAGATTATGACCTCGCCCGGCTCATAGATTTTTGCAAAACGCTCAAAAGCGGGAAGCGAAAACGCCTTATTTGTAGCATCCATCACTTCCGGGGATTCATCAAAGTCCTCATGGCGGCGGGACTTCAGCATATCCGCCCTTTTCTTTGAATCTTCGTAAAGTTTAGCTATCTCAAGTTTGTATCGGGTTTCGGGAAAACGTTTCAGAAGTTTTATGCAAACATCGCAGCAGGAGCGAAACTGTTCGTCTGAAAAAAAACTCTTTGCCACGTCAAGCATTCCCGTCTGCTGGTCCACGGAAACTGTGTTCAGCATGGCGTTTATTTTTCTATGAATCTGGCGAAGCTGCCCGGAAAAAACCCTAAGCATCTTCATGATAATCTGCCTGTTTCCGCTAAAAAGTTTTTCGAATTCGGGAACGGAAAGAACTACCACGGAAGCATCGGAAAGCATGGTGGCGGTCTCTTCCCTAGGAAAATGTCCCAACGCCGACTTTACTCCAAAAAATTCACCCGGTTTTACCTGGTCGGTTACGGCTCTTCCGGTCTCTATGTCCTGACTTGAAAGAATCAATATTCCTTTCTGTAAAATAAAGATGCGTTCATCTTTGTCCCCTGAAAAGTACGGTATGGAACCTTTGGAATATTGCATGACTCTTGGCATAACAGAATTCTCCCTAATAGAATGATTATACCACAATATAGCCATTTGTGCTATGCTAATCCAATGATTGACTTACATATGCACACAACCCGTTCCGACGGACAATACAGCCCGAGCGAACTGGTAAGCAAGGCTGCTTCAAAAGGGATTTCTGTCATGGCGATTACAGACCACGACACAATAAAAGGTCTTGAAGAAGGAAAAAACGCAGCTGAAAAAGCCGGAATAATTTTTGTTCCGGGAATAGAAATAACCATAGACCGCCCCTCATGCGAGTTCCATCTTTTGGGATTGGGAATAGAAAATCCTTCAAAATCGCTTTTCGAACTCATCCAAAAAGCTCAGCAAAACAGAAAAGACAGGAATCAGAAAATTGTCGATAATCTTAACGGAATCGGTCTCAATGTGACGCTCGAAGAAATTCAGGAGGCTTTTCCCGGACAGACTCTCTGCCGGCCTCACTTTGCTTCTTGGATGGAAGAACACAAGGTCGTAAAACACAGGCAGGAAGCATTCGACAAATACCTTGCAAGAGGAAAGCCGTGGTTTTCGGAACACAAAGGTTCAAATTTGGACGATGCAATAGCGGCAATCTACGAAAGTCAAGGCGTTCCCGTGCTTGCACATCCGCTTTCTCTCTATCTTTCGTGGACAAGATTGGACGAAACGTTCAAAAATCTAAAAGAACGAGGTGTCGCGGGAATAGAGGCGTTCCATCCGGGTGCGCGCATGACTGAATGTCTGCGGCTTGAAGAAATCGCGCGAAAATACAATTTTTTTGTTACTGCCGGAAGCGATTTTCACGGAGAAAAAATACGGAGAGACAGAAAGCCCGGTCATACAGCAGGCGAAAAAAAAATCGACGACAAATATTATTACGAAGAACTTTTGCCCGGCCTCCAAAAAGCGCGCGAAGATAAAGGCTTTTAGAATCTCATTTTGAAAAACGTGAAAGAAAAAGCTTGGTTCGTTCTTGGCTTGGATTTGAAATTACATCTTCCGGCTTTCCTTCTTCGACGATTTTTCCGTCGTCCATGAAGAAAACGTAATCGCTTGTATCCCGCGCAAACGACATTTCATGGGTAACGATTACCATAGTCATTTTGGAAGACGCAAGATCCCTTATAACCGAAAGAATTTCTCCTGTAAGTTCAGGGTCAAGTGCACTTGTAGGTTCATCAAAAAAAAGAACTTCAGGATTTAATGCAAGTGCGCGGGCTATGCTTACCCGTTGCTGCTGACCGCCTGAAAGCTGACACGGATAATAATCCGTTCTGTCGGAAAGATTCATTCTGGAAAGAAGTTCTTCGGCAACGGAAAATGCCTCGTCCTTTGTTTTTTTAAGCACGTGGATTGAAGCGTCGGCAACATTCTCGATTACGCTCATATGAGGAAAAAGATTAAAATTCTGGAACACAAGCCCTGTCTTCAAACCGATTTCTCTTGCCTCGGATTTTGAGCAGTAAACCCCGCCATCTACCAAAGTTTTTCCGCAAATTTCTATCGTTCCGCCGTCCACGTTCTCAAGCTGGCTCACACAACGAAGCACGGTGGATTTTCCTGAACCGGAAGGTCCTATTATTCCAAGAACCTTTCCTTTGTGGAGCGAAAAAGTTATTCCTTTTAGAATCTGCACGCCGTCGAACGACTTGCGTAAATCCGTCACCTTGATTATTTCTTCCATAAATCAACACAATTAATTGTAATAAGAAAGTTTCTTTTCAAGTTTTGCAAAAGCAATCGAAACGAACCAGTTCATTACAAAATAAAAAATTCCTGCTATGAAAAGCGGCGTAAAAGAAAAGAGAGAACTTTGCCTTTCCTTTGCAACCATCAGAAGTTCCGCAACCCCAATTACGGAAACAAGGGCCGTGTCTTTTACAAGAGTTATGACCTCGTTTCCCATTGCCGGAACAATCCGTTTTACGACCTGCGGAAGCACGATTCTGAAAAACGTCTGTGCGGAAGTATAGCCCAAAACCCTTGCAGCCTCGTACTGACCTTTCGGAATGGATTCGATTCCTCCGCGGTAAATTTCTGCGAAGTAGCAGGCGTAGTTCACCACAAGTGCGATGATTGCGGCAACAAATCGATTCCACCGAAAAACTATGGAATAGCCGAACCCGTTTAACCACTTTACAAAAATTCCCGGACCAAAGTAGACCACCAAAAGCTGGAGCATCAGCGGAGTTCCTCGGATTACAAGAAGAAATGCCCTGGTTATCCATGAAAGAATTTTCACACGGCTCATTCTTCCCGAACAGAAAAGCAGCGCAAGCGGAATGGAAAAAAGCAATGTCAGAAAGAAAACTTCCAGAGTAGTCCGGGAGCCTTTCAGCATGGCAAAAAGCATCTTTAAATATCGTTCGCCCATTCCGTTCCCCTTAAAAATGCGATTCTTTTATTTTCCGATTACACTTATGTCTCGGCTGAACCATTTCATTCCGATGGATTCCACAGTTCCGTCCATAGCCATTTCCTCAAGGATTTCCTGAACTTTGTCCCTGAGTTTTACATCTTCTTTTCTGAACGCAACGCCGTACGCCTCGTTCGAAAGCGTTTCGGGAACAAGCACGAGCGGTTTTTCGCCCAACGCAATGTCAAACGCCGCAACAACGCTGTCCATCACAACGCCGTCAACGCCGCCCATCTCAAGGTCGTTCAATGCAATAACGTTGTCTTTAAAATACACGATTTTTTTAAGCGAATTCTTAAAATCGGCATTTCCGTCAACAGCTTCCTGAGCGCTGGAACCGCTTTGAAGACCGATAATTTTTCCCGCGGCATCTCCAAGAGTTTTGATTCCGCCGTTTTTTCTGACCACAAGAACCTGCTCGTTATTCATATAAGGCTTCGTAAACGAAAGAGCCTTTTCCCGCTCTTCAGTCATTGTAAAGCCGTTCCAGATACAATCTATTCTTCCTGTGGAAAGTTCCATTTCCTTTGCGCTCCAGTCTACAGGCTGAGCCTTGAACTCCACACCGAGCCGTTCGGCAACTTCTTTGGCAAGGTCGATGTCGTAGCCGACTATGTTTCCGTCATCGTCCCTGAACCCCATCGGAAGAAAAGTATCGTCAAGCCCAAGCACGAAAACGCCCCGTTCTTTGAGTTCCTCAAGGGAATTGTCAACCTTCATTGTTTTTTTGCAGCCGCCCGCAGTCAAAAAAGCAAGCACGCAAAGCAACGCAAAACCAATCTTTTTCATAAAAACCTCCTAAATAAAAAATTAATCAAAAGTATTAACTTTCGATTGACTTTTTACTCTCCTTTAGTTTTAGCGGCTTCCCTTTTTTTGAAAACCGCAAAATATAAAAAATTCAGCGCACAAATCTTTTTAGATAAAAAGAAGTTATGCAAGTCAGGATTTGCAAAAATCCTTTAATTTAGAAATCTGCGCCAGAGTTTTAGCTTGGCAAGGGCCGCCGAAAGTCCGCCTTGAATCCACGCATTTTTCAGGCGAAAGAAAATCGAATATGTCATTTTCGAAAAGTTCGCTGTATTTTCTAAAATCATCCAAACTAAGTTCTTCCAGCCGGCAGCCTTTTTGTATGCATAGCCGAACGCATTTTGCGCTAACCTCGTGGCTTGTCCTGAACGGAAGCGATTTTTTCACAAGATAGTCGGCAACATCCGTAGCGTTCAAAAAACCTTCCATGCAAGCGTCTTTCATTTTTTTTACGTTCCATTTTGCGGACGAAATCATGTATGTAAAAATCTGCACGCACGAAAGGACAATATCGCAGGCATCAAAAAGACTTTGCTTGTCCTCCTGCATATCGCGGTTGTAAGCCAACGGAAGAGCCTTCATCATCGTAAGAAGCGCAACAAGATCCCCGTAAACCCTTCCCGTGCGCCCCCTTATGAGTTCCGCAAAATCCGGATTCTTTTTTTGAGGCATTATAGAAGACCCTGTAGACCATTTTTCGCTCAAATCTATAAAACCGAACTCAGTAGTAGACCAATAGACAACTTCTTCGCAGAACCGGCTCAAATGCATCTGCAAAATGCTGAGTGCTGAAAGAATTTCAATGCAGTAATCCCTGTCGGATACGCTGTCCAGGCTGTTCTGAGTTATTTTTTCAAAACCCAAAAGTTCCGCCTCATATTTTCTGTCAAGCGGAAGAGAACTTCCTGCCAGCGCCCCGGAACCTATCGGCGAAAAACTTAAACGAGCCGCCGCATCTTCCAGCCGTCCGTGGTCTCGAACAAGCATCCAGCACCATGCGCAAAGATGATGCGAAAGCGTAACGGGCTGCGCGTGCTGCATATGAGTGTAGCCGGGCATTATGTCGTTTGTATGCGCCTCCGCAATTTTTACAAGGGCATCGATTAAAGTCAAAATTCTTGATTGAAGGTCGGGAACATATCGCCGCAGATAAAGACGCTCGTCCAACGCAATCTGATCATTTCTGCTTCTTCCCGCGTGTATTTTTTTTCCGATTTCGCCGATTCTGTCGGTGAGCGTAGCTTCCACAAACGAATGAATGTCTTCCGCATCGGAATCGATTTTTAGAGTTCCGTTCAAAATGTCTTTTTCGATGGAAGCCAGCCCTTCAAGCATTTTATCCGCTTCGCTCGAAGAAATAATTCCGACTTTTGAAAGCATTTTTGCGTGAGCCGCGCTTCCCTTTACATCGTCAATCGCCATGCGCCTGTCCACATGAATGGAAGTTTCAAACGCGACCGCATCCGCATCGGGACCTTCCTCAAAACGGCCATGCCACAACGCCGCATGATTATCAGATGTAAGAGTTCCATGTTCCATAACGGAATTATATAGAAAGTACCCTTATGTTTCAATTATAGAAAAAGGATTGGAGAAATGGAAAAGCCGGATGTGCTTCGCAAAAATAGGAACAAAACGAATTGCGAAAAATGAATTGTGAAAAATGAATTGTGAAAATCGATTGAAAGCGAACATTCAATTAATTCCGAAAAACTGACGAAGACCGCTTTACCGATTCCCGAATAAAAATATATCCGCATTTTAAATTTATCCGGAAAATCCCAAACGTTATGCAAAAACGAAATTGCTTTCTGCCGTGCAGTTTTTTATTCGAGAAAAAGTTCACTTATAATCACAATTTTTTTGTAGAACAGCCATCCATCAGAGTTCAAGTGCAATCGGAAGCTGCGGATGAATTTATGCAAAAACCGACAAACCGTTTTCCGCATAATCAAAAAAAATCGCTCCGCTATATTCAGCTCAGGCGATGTTTTTAATTTTATAGAAAAATTTTAAAGAACGCCGAATGTATTTTCGACAAGCGGCTTTACAA